>NZ_SOGM01000073.1:0-118997 GCF_004403545.1 Cryobacterium sp. TmT2-59
CGACCTCCGGCGAAACCCCGCGCCTGGCGGACGCGCCCGCCGCATCGGAATCGGACCAACCAAACTCGTACGTACCGAGCCCCGCAAGTTCGGGGCGGTCAAGCAGGACGTCGGACATATCTACCTCTTCTCCCAACCACGACAACCCGGATATCAGTCCGGTCATTCCAGGGAAGGCCTCCGGCCGGAGGGCAGACACGGGAACGCGTTGTGTGAGCGGCTACGTTGCGTACCTAAGATGTTCACAGACGACGGTGTGTTGCGCCACGGTTATGTCAACTGCGGTGTCGCCGCCCAGGAAACACCTAATTCTACAGGCTAGCCATGGGATTAGTAGTGCGGTCCGGCGTTTTCACACATCGCGCACGAGACAGGAAGCTGAACCGGTGAAACGTATTGCGGAGTGGTTGCCCACCAGGATCGACAGGCGTGTCCGGGTGATCGCGTGGGTCTACCTGGCCGCCCAGATTCTCCTGGTCGGCACGGGCGGGCTCGTGCGCCTGACGAGTAGCGGCCTCGGTTGCCCGACCTGGCCGAAATGCACCGCGGATTCCCTGGTCAACACACCCGAAATGGGCATCCACGGGTTCATCGAGTTCGGCAACCGTCTGCTGGGCGTCGCCCTGGGCCTGATCGCGATCGCGGCGTTCCTGGCCGTGGTGCGGTTGCGCCGGGAGCGGCCCGACCTGTTCCGGCTCGCACTGCTGGCCGGGCTCGGCATCCCGGCCCAGGCCGTCATCGGTGGGATCAGCGTTCTCGTGCAGCTGAACCCTTACGTGGTCGGCCTCCACTTCGTGATCTCCGTCGCCCTGGTCGTGCTCTGCACCGTGTTCGTGCACCGGGTCTACACCGGTCGTGTGCAGCGCACCCTCGCCGTGCCGCGCTGGTACCGTGCCGTCGCGTGGGTCACGAGCGCCTTCGTGCTCCTCACCATCCTGGTCGGGATCCTCACCACCGGCTCCGGCCCGCACGCGGGCGACGTGGACGCCCCGCGCACCGGCCTTGACCCGGAGTTCCTCCAGCACATCCACAGCTGGCCGGCCTACCTGACCGTGGCCTTCACCCTGGTGTTGATGGTCACCGGAGTGTCTCGCGGCCTGCAGACGCGAGGCTGGGCGATGCTGCTGCTGCTCGTCGAGGCCGTGCAGGTCGGGGTCGGCCTGATCCAGGCCAACACGGGACTGCCGGCCGGCCTGGTCGGCATCCATATGGTGCTGTCCTGCATCCTCGCGGCCGTGATGACCGCGCTCCTGTTGAATCTGAGCGCCCCCATCGACACCCGCACGGTCTCCCCCGGATCATCACCGGCCGACCTCGTCGCCAAACGGTAGTGCGCCGGAGGATTATGGGGCGCCCCATACTCCGGCCCAACCGCGGGTTGCCTATACTGGGGATGCTCGCCAATCACGGTGCATGCAGGCATGATCCACCGGAAATGGTCTCTGCTGCGAAACCATGATGACGCTGATGTCCACGGGCGCGCACACCAGCGGGTGCGGGTTCTCGACAACCTGCCCCCTTTGTATCCAGAAGGGTCAATACCAAGTGGCAGCATTGCAGTGGGATTCGATTGACAACAAGGCGGTCGACACCGCACGCCTGCTCGCGGCCGACGCCGTGGAGAAGGTCGGGAACGGGCATCCCGGCACGGCCATGAGCCTTGCCCCGGCCGCCTACCTCCTGTTCCAGAAGGTCATGCGCCGCGACCCGTCCGACAACGACTGGCTGGGCCGCGACCGGTTCGTCCTTTCCGTCGGTCACAGTTCCCTCACGCAGTACGTGCAGTTGTACCTGGGCGGCTATGGGCTCGAGCTCGACGATCTGAAGGCTCTGCGCACCTGGGGCTCCAAAACCCCCGGCCACCCGGAATACGGCCACACGGACGGGGTCGAGATCACGACCGGTCCCCTCGGACAGGGCCTCGCCTCCGCTGTCGGCTTCGCCTACGCGTCCCGCTTCGAACGCGGACTGTTCGACCCGGAGGCCGCCGCCGGCACGAGCCCCTTCGACCACTTCGTGTACGTGATCGCCGGCGACGGCGACCTGCAGGAAGGCATCACGAGCGAGGCTTCGTCCCTCGCCGGCCACCAGCAGCTCGGCAACCTGATCGCGATCTACGACAGCAACCAGATCTCGATCGAGGACGACACCAACATCGCGTTCACCGAGGATGTGGCCGCGCGTTATGACGCGTACCACTGGCACGTGCAGACGGTCGATTGGAAGAAGACGGGTGCCTACGTCGAAGACGTCGCCGCCCTCAACGACGCAATCGAGGCGGCCAAGGCCGTCACCGACAAGCCGTCCCTGATCATCCTGAAGACCATCATCGGCTGGCCCAGCCCGAAGAAGCAGAACACCGGAAAGATCCACGGTTCTGCTCTCGGCGCCGACGAGCTGGCCGCCGTCAAGACCGTGCTCGGTTTCGACCCGGCGCTGAACTTCGAGGTGTCCGACGAGGTCATCTCCCACACCCGCCAGGCGGTGGCGCGCGGCGCCGCGGTCCACGCGGAGTGGACCACCGCGTTCGACGCCTGGGCTGCCGCCAACCCGGAGCGGAAGGCGCTGCTCGACCGGGTTCTCGCCGGCGACCTGCCCGAGGGCGTCGACGCGGCGCTGCCCGTGTTCGAGGCCGACATCGAGGTCTCGACCCGTGCCGCTTCCGGCAAGGTGCTCACCGCCCTCGGCACCGTCATCCCCGAGCTCTGGGGCGGCTCCGCCGACCTCGCCGAATCGAACAACACGACCATCGGGGGCGCGGCGTCGTTCATTCCGAGCGAGCACTCCACCGGCGAGTGGACGGGCAACTCCTATGGCCGGGTGCTGCACTTCGGCATCCGCGAGCATGCCATGGCGGCCATCCTGAACGGCATCGTGCTGCACGGGAACACCCGCCCGTTCGGCGGAACGTTCCTGATTTTCAGCGACTACATGCGACCGGCCATCCGCCTGGCCGCCCTGATGAAGTCTCCCTCGATCTTCGTCTGGACCCATGACTCCGTCGCACTCGGCGAGGACGGCCCCACACACCAGCCGATCGAGCAGCTGGCGACCCTGCGCGCCATCCCGGGACTCGACGTTGTGCGACCCGGCGACGCCAACGAGGTTTCCTGGGCCTGGAAGACCATCCTCGAACGGCGCCAGGGACCGGCCGGGATCGTGCTGACCCGCCAGAACATTCCCGTGGTCCCGCGTGGCGACGGCGATGCCCACGGTGAGGTTTTCGCATCCGCGCGGAACGTCGCCCGGGGCGCCTACATCCTCGCCGAAGCGCCGGGAGGCACCCCCGACGTGATCCTGATCGGCACGGGTTCGGAGGTGCAGCTCGCCCTGGCCGCCCGTGAGCAACTGCGGGTCGACGGCATCCACGCCCGTGTCGTGTCTGCTCCCAGCCTCGAGTGGTTCCAGGAGCAGCCCGCGGAGTACCGCGAAAGCGTGCTCCCCCGTGAGATCACGGCCCGGGTGTCGGTCGAGGCCGGCATCGCCCTGACCTGGACAAGCTACGTCGGCGACCGCGGCCGCAGCGTCTCGATCGAGCACTTCGGCGCCTCGGCCGACTACAAGACCCTGTTCCGCGAATTCGGAATCACCACCGAGGCCGTCGTCGCCGCAGCCAAGGAATCCCTCGCCGCCCACTGACTCAACGGTCGGCGGCACCACATTCGGAACAACCTGCACATTTTTTAGGAGATTAGAGACATGACAGAGAACACTCCCCTCGCCGAACTTTCCCTCGCCGGCGTCAGCATCTGGCTGGACGACCTGTCCCGCGAACGGATCGTTTCCGGCGGGCTGCAGAACCTGATCGACACGAAAAACGTCGTCGGCGTCACCACCAACCCGACGATCTTCGCGGGCGCCCTCAGTAAGGGTGAGGCGTACGCCGAGCAGGTGGCCGCCCTCGCGGCCGCCGGCACCAGTGTGCACGATGCCGTGTTCGAGATCACGACGGATGACGTCACCGCGGCCAGCGACATCTTCCGCCCGGTCTACGATCGCACCAACGGCGTCGACGGACGCGTCTCGATCGAGGTCGAGCCTGGCCTCGCCCACGACGCGGCCGGCACCATCGCGCAGGCCCAGGAACTGTGGGCGAAGGTCAACCGTCCCAACGCCATGATCAAGATCCCGGCCACCGTTGAAGGGCTAGACGCCATCACCGCGACGATCGCGCTCGGCATCAGCGTCAACGTCACCCTGATCTTCAGCCTCGAGCGGCACCGCCAGGTCATCAACGCGTACCTCTCCGGCCTGGAGAAGGCCAAGGCCGCCGGCATCGACCTGTCCACGATCCACTCCGTGGCATCGTTCTTCGTGTCGCGGGTGGACACGGAGATCAACGCACGCCTCGAGGCCATCGGCACCGACTCGGCCCTCGCGCTGAAGAGCAAGGCCGGCGTCGCGAACGCCCAACTCGCGTATCAGGTCTTCGAAGAAGCATTCTCGACCGAGCGTGCCCTCGGCCTGCTGAGCGCGGGCGCCAACAAGCAGCGCCCGCTGTGGGCCTCCACCGGCGTCAAGGACCCCACGCTTCCCGCCACCCTCTACGTGACCAACCTGGTTGCCCCCGAGGTCGTCAACACCATGCCGGAGAAGACCCTCGCGGCGACCCTCGACCACGGAATCATCCCCGCGAACTCGGTCACCGGCGCGTACGACGAGGCCAACCTCGTCCTCGACGCCCTCGCCAACGAAGGCATCTCCTACGCCGACGTCACCCAGGTGCTCGAGACCGAGGGCGTCTCCAAGTTCGTGGTGTCCTGGAACGAGCTGCTGGACACCGTGACCCAGGCGCTGGATGCCGCCAAGACCGCCACCCGAAACGGTGCCGACCGGTGAGCTTCCGCATCTCCGTCAGTGGCGCCGCGGCCGACGCCGTGCGCGCCACCGTCCCCACCCTCGTCGCCGACCTCGTCGCCTCCGGCATCACCGCGCTGGACCCCGCCCTGTGGGGCCCCGACGCGGAAGCCGAAGCCGCCAAACGGCTCGGCTGGACCGAGTCCGTCGCCGATTCCCGCCCGCTGATCCCCGAGATTCTGGCCCTGCGCGATTCGCTGCGCGCCGCCGGAGTCACCCGCATCGCCCTCGCCGGCATGGGCGGGTCTTCCCTCGCCCCCGAGGTCATCACGCGCACCGCCGGGGTTCCCTTGACGGTCCTGGACTCCACGGACCCCGGCCAGGTGCTCGCCGCCCTCGGCGATCACCTCGCCGAGACCGCTCTGGTCGTCTCGTCCAAGTCCGGTTCGACGGCGGAAACCGACAGCCAGCGCCGCGTGTTCGAGCGGGCCTTCCGTGAGGCCGGGATCGACCCGGTCGACCGGATCATCGTGGTGACCGACCCGGGCTCCCCGCTCGACGCGGATGCCCGCTCGGTCGGCTACCGGGTGTTCAACGCCGACCCCACCGTCGGCGGGCGCTTTTCCGTACTGACGGCATTCGGACTCGTTCCGTCCGGACTCGCCGGCGTGGACATCGCGGAGCTCCTCGATGAAGCCGAGTCCATCTCGCTCTCGCTCGCCATCGACAGCCCGAAAAACCCCGGACTCATCCTCGGCGCGGCCATCGCGGCGACGAACCCGCGCAAGGACAAGCTCGCCCTCGTGGCCGACGGCACCCACATCGTCGGGTTCCCGGACTGGGCCGAACAGCTCATCGCCGAGTCGACCGGCAAGCAGGGCACCGGAATCCTCCCCGTCGTCCTCGACCCCACCGCACCCGAACTGACCGAGAACCTGCCCGACGTGCAGATCCTGCGCCTCGTCGACGACGCCGGCCTTCACCTGTTCGCCGACCACGACGGTCGGGGCGAGATCCGCGTCAGCGGCACCCTCGGCGCCCAGTTCCTGGTCTGGGAGTACGCGACCGTCGTCGCGGGCCGTCTGCTCGGCATCAACCCGTTCGATCAGCCGGATGTCGAGGCCGCCAAGATCGCGACCCGTGGACTTCTCGACTCCCGCCCCGAGCCCGCCCCGGCCGCTTTCATCTCGGACGGCATCGAGATCCGGGGCACAGCCCACGTCATCGGCGCCGCGAGCGACCTCGCGTCTGCCATCGATGCCCTGATCGAGGAGCTCGGCCCGGACGGGTTCATCTCCGTGCAGGCCTACGTGAACCGGCTGGAACTGCCGCAGCTCGCGCAGATCCGCAGCCTCCTGGCCGCGCTCTCGAAGCGTCCGGTGACATTCGGCTGGGGGCCCCGGTTCCTGCACTCCACCGGTCAGCTGCACAAGGGCGGCCAGACCACCGGCGTCTTCCTGCAGATCCTGACGACCCCCGAGGTGGACCTGGACATCCCGGAGCGCCCGTTCACCTTCGGCGAGCTCATCCAGGCCCAGGCCAGCGGCGACGCCAGCGTTCTTGCCGCACACGGCCGCCCGGTCCTGACGCTGACGCTGACCCAGCCGCAGAAGAACATCACAACCCTGTTCGACGCCCTGCGCTGACGATCCGGCGCCGACCCTTCCGGGGCCGGCGCCGTCATCGTTTCCGCCGGACGGACTCAGCGCCGCACCGCCTCACCGCCTCACCGCCCCATCCTGAAGGAGCCGCATGCCCCCGGTGGAAATCACCCCGGAGTTCAATCCGCTGCGATCGCCGTCCGACCACCGTCTGAACCGGATTGCCGGGCCCAGCAGCCTCGTCATTTTCGGCGTCACCGGTGATCTGTCGCGGAAGAAACTCATGCCGGCGGTGTACGACCTGGCCAACCGAGGTCTCCTGCCTCCCGGCTTCGCTCTCGTCGGCTTCGCCCGGCGAGACTGGGACAACGAGGACTTCATGAAGGTGGTGCACGACTCCGTCAAGCAGTACGCGCGCACCGATTTCCACGAGGACGTCTGGGCACAGCTGGCCGAGGGAATCCGTTTCGTCCCCGGTTCCTTCGACGACGATGCCTCCTTCGAACTGCTGAAGGAGACCATCGCAGAACTGGACCGGGAGCGGGGCACGATGGGCAACCATGCGTTCTACCTCTCGATTCCGCCGAAGGCCTTTCCCCTCGTCACCGAGCAGCTCAGGCGGTCCGGGCTCGCCGAACAGAAGGACGGGCAGTGGCGCAGAGTCGTCATCGAGAAGCCGTTCGGCAGTGACCTGCAGACGGCGCGAAAGCTGAACGACGTCGTCGAGTCGGTCTTCTCCCCCGACTCCGTGTTTCGGATCGACCACTACCTGGGCAAGGAGACGGTGCAGAACATCCTTGCGCTGCGTTTCGCCAATCAGCTCTACGAGCCGATTTGGAACGCCAACTACGTCGACCACGTGCAGATCACCATGGCGGAGGACATCGGCGTGGGCGGCCGCGCCGGCTACTACGACGGCATCGGCGCCGCCCGAGACGTCATCCAGAACCACTTGCTCCAGCTCCTGGCCCTGACCGCGATGGAAGAGCCCATTTCGTTCGACGCGACGGACCTGCGCGCCGAGAAGGAAAAGGTACTGGCCTCCGTGCGGCTCCCGGACGACCTGGCCACCGGCACGGCTCGCGGCCAGTACGCGGGCGGGTGGCAGGGCGGCGAGAAGGTTCCCGGCTTCCTCGACGAGGATGGGATGGACCCCGAGTCCCTCACCGAGACGTATGCTGCGATCCGCTTGAGCATCGACACGCGTCGCTGGTCAGGGGTCCCCTTCTACCTGCGCGCGGGAAAGCGCCTCGGCCGCAGGGTCACCGAGATTGCCGTTGTCTTCAAACGCGCCCCCCAGCATCTCTTCGCCAAGGCCAACACGACTCCCCTCGGCGAGAACGCGCTGGTCATCCGGGTGCAGCCCGATGAGGGCGTCACCATCCGTTTCGGCTCCAAGGTGCCCGGCGTCGGCATGCAGGTGCGGGATGTGACCATGGACTTCGGCTATGGGCACGCCTTCACCGAGGCCAGCCCGGAAGCTTACGAACGTCTGATCCTGGATGTGCTCCTCGGCGATCCGCCCCTGTTCCCCCGGCACGAGGAGGTCGAACTGTCCTGGAAGATCCTCGACCCGATCGAGGAATTCTGGGCGACGCAGGGACAACCCGAGCAGTACCGGCCGGGAACCTGGGGTCCGTCCACCGCCGATGAACTTCTGGCCCGCGACGGCCGACACTGGAGACGCCCATGATCGTCGATCTGCCCAACACGACCACGTCCAAGATCTCAAAAGCCCTGGTCAGGATCCGCGAGGAGGGCGGCGCCGTCGCCCTCGGCCGCGTGTTGACGCTGATCATCGCGTCGACGATGGGTCACGAGGAAGAGGCGATCGAGGCGGCGAACGATGCCTCGAGGGAACACCCGATGCGGGTCATCGTGATGTCCACGCCCGAGTCCGACCCGACCGACCCGCACGCCTCCGCCCGGATCGATGCCGAAATCCGGGTCGGCGGTGACGCCGGGGCGAGCGAGGTGATCGTGCTTCGTGCCTACGGCGACGCCGCCAGCGACCAGGAAAGCCTGGTCACGGGGTTGCTCCTACCGGACGCCCCGGTCGTGGCCTGGTGGCCCGGTGTGGCCCCGGTCGTGCCCGCCGAGTCCCCGCTTGGGCGGATCGCCTACCGGCGCATCACGGACGCCTCCGCCCAGCCGGACCCGCAGGCGGCCCTGCACCACCTGTGCGCCTCGTACCGTCCCGGCGACACGGACTTCGCCTGGACCCGGTTGACCCTCTGGCGCGCCCAGCTCGCCGCCGTGCTCGACCAGCCCCCGTATCTGCCGGTCACGGCGGTGCGGGTGTCAGGCGCCGCCGACTCGCCGTCGACGACCCTGCTCGCCGCCTGGCTGTCGATGCAGCTCCAGGTCCCGGTGGACTACGAATTCACGACGGGACCGATGTCCCACGGCATCCGCTGCGTGCACCTGACGCGCTCGGCCGGCGTCATCTCCCTCGAACGCGAGGTCCCCGACATCGCGACGCTCACCCAGCCGGGTCAACCGGTTCAGGACCTCACCCTCAAACGTCGAAGCCTGCGGGACTGTCTCAGCGATGAGCTGCGCCGCCTGGATCCAGACGAACTGTATGGTGAAGTCATCACGCGCGGCCTACCGCACCTTGACGATGTGGTCGCAGAATTAACCGGAGGACGATCGTGACCAACGAACGACGAGTACTGGTGCACCCTAACCGGGCTGCCCTGGCGGCTTCGGTCGCCGCTAGATTCATCACCACCGCGGTTGACCTCCTGCACGAGCAGGGCGACCTCAACGTGGTCCTCACCGGGGGGTCCGTGGCCGTCGAAGTGCTGGAGGCCGTCAACGCCTCCGCGGCCCGCGACACCATCGACTGGGAGCAGGTGGCATTCTGGTGGGGCGACGAACGCTGGGTGCCCAAAAACCACCCCGAACGTAACGAGCTCCAGGCCCGCACGGCTCTGCTGGACCACATCGAGATTCCTGCTGGGAACATCCACCCCTTCGCCGCGTCGGACGAGGGACTCGACCTGGACGAGGCCGCCGCCAGCTACGCCGCCGAGCTGGAGTCCCACTCGATCGAAGGAACGGCCCTGCCGCGCTTCGACGTCACGTTCCTCGGTGTGGGCCCCGACGGCCACGTCGCGTCCCTGTTCCCGCATCAGGCCGGAATCCGGGAAAACGCCGCCAGCGTGATCGCGGTGCGCTCCTCGCCGAAACCCCCGGCGGAGCGCCTCAGCCTCACCCGACCGGCCCTCAACTCGTCGCGGTGCATCTGG
Organism: Cryobacterium sp. TmT2-59; assembly: GCF_004403545.1. Classification (NCBI taxonomy): domain Bacteria; kingdom Bacillati; phylum Actinomycetota; class Actinomycetes; order Micrococcales; family Microbacteriaceae; genus Cryobacterium; species Cryobacterium sp. TmT2-59. Next base: position 9,653 of record NZ_SOGM01000073.1, read on the forward strand.
ATGGTCCTGGCCGGCCCGGACAAGGCCTCGGCCCTGGGCCTCGCCCTCGCGGGAGCCAGCCGGGATGAGGTCCCCGTGGCCGGGATCAAAGGTCGCCGGTACACGAACTTCTTCGTCGACCGTGAGGCCGCCGCGGAGGTTCCCGAGAACCTCACCGCGTCCTCCTTCTGACCGGGTCACGCCGAACAGGCACGAAAAAGGCCCCGACATCGTCGGGACCTTTTCTGGTTCGTGGTGACGTCAGGTCAGTTCGTGGCCGTCAGCTTTCCTCGGCGAACGCGAAGCTGCTGGAGTGCCTCCTCGAGCAGGGATTCCGCTTCCTCCTCCGTGCGCCGTTCCTTGACGTACGCGAGGTGGGTCTTATACGGCTCGAGCTTGACGACCGAGGGCGGGTTTTCCTTGTCGCGTCCGGCCGGCAGGCCGGAGGACGGGCAGTCGATGGTTTCGGGGATCTCGTCGTCGGGCAGATTGGCCGCGAAGTAGCGAACGGTCTCGTTGCCGAGGGCGTCCCAGTAGGACACCTTGATGCGGTCCGCGTGGAAACCGCGGTCCTGCTCGCCCATGGGGCCAGCTCCTACACGGGAGCCACGGATTGCGCTGCCACCAGATGCCATGTTGTTCCTCCGCTTGAAAAGGGCCTGAAGCCGATCGGCCGAATGAGCTGGTACTCGTCAAAACTGTGGAGCGGGCGTTACAGTCCCGCGTCGAATTTGGTGATCAACCCGAGGATCACGATGCAGGTTATCCAGAGCAGGGCGAGGATGACCGTGATGCGGTTGAGGTTGCGCTCCGCCACGCCTGAAGCCCCGAGGTTCGAGGTGACACCACCGCCGAACATGTCGGACAAGCCTCCACCGCGCCCCTTGTGCAGCAAAATGAGCATGGTGAGCAGCAGGCTCGTAATTCCGAGCAATACCTGCAGTACAACCTGGAGAATCTCCACGCGAAACCTTTCACAGTGCGGTGGCAGCAAAAGCCCCACCAAGATCAGTCATAATCATAGCCTGCATCACGAACCAACCCGCCGACCCCCGGAACGGGGGCCGACGGGTTGGTTCATTACCAGCGTCGGGGATGAACCCCTACAGGCCGACGTGCTTCTGGAACCGGACGATGCTCGAGAACTCGTCGATGTCCAGGCTGGCGCCGCCGACGAGCGCGCCGTCAACGTTGGGCTCGCGCATGTAACCCGCGATGTTGACGCCCTTCACCGAACCGCCATACAGGATGCGCGTCTTGTCGGCCACATCCTGACCGAGCGTTTCCTTGAGCACGAGACGCAACTGTGCCGCCACCTGCTCGGCCTGTTCAGGCGTTGCCGCCTGGCCGGAGCCGATCGCCCAAACGGGCTCGTAGGCGACGACGAAGTCGGCCGCGTCAGTGACACCGGACAGGGCCGCACGCAGCTGGGCAACCGGCACCGCACTCGGGCCGTGCAGTTCCAGGTCCGCGGCGGTCTCACCGACGCAGATGATTGGTACCAAATTGTGCTTGAGCGCTGCCGAAACCTTGGCCGCGACCTGCTCGTCGGTCTCCGCGTGCAGCGTGCGCCGCTCGGAGTGCCCGATGAGCACGTACTTGCACTCAAGCTGGGCCAGGAACGCACCGGAGATCTCGCCGGTGTACGCGCCTGAATCGTGTGCCGACAGGTCCTGGGCGCCGAAGGCGATCGGGAGCTTGTCGGCGGACACCAGCGTCTGCACCGAGCGGAGGTCGGTGAACGGCGGGAAAACCGCCACCTCGACCGCTGCGACATCGTGCTTGGCGTCCTTCAGGTTCCAGGCGAGCTTTTGCACGAAGGCGATGGCCTGGAGGTGGTCCAGGTTCATCTTCCAGTTGCCTGCAATCAGCGGAGTACGCCGTGGGTGTTCGTTTACTGCCATCCGAGGACCTCCAGTCCTGGCAGGCGCTTACCCTCGAGGAACTCGAGGCTCGCGCCGCCGCCGGTAGAAATGTGACCGAACTGGTCATCGGTGAAGCCGAGGGTGCGCACCGCGGCGGCAGAGTCTCCGCCACCGACAACGCTCAAACCGTCGACCTCGGTCAGCGCGGCGGCAACCGTGCGGGTGCCCTCCGCGAACGGGGCCAGCTCGAACACGCCCATCGGGCCGTTCCAGAAGACCGTCTTGGACGCCCGGATGATGTCAGCGAATGCCGCTGCCGTCTCCGGCCCGATGTCCAGGCCGAGACCTGAGGCTCCGAAGGTGGTGTCTTCGATGCCGCTGGCCGGGGTGACTGCGATTTCCGCGTCGGCCCCGAACTTCGAGGCGACGACGACGTCCGTCGGGACCACGATCTTCACGCCCAGGCGCTCAGCCTCCTGAAGGTAACCGCGAACGGTTTCGATCTGGTCGGCTTCGAGCAGGCTTGCGCCGACCTTGTGACCCTGGGCTGCGAGGAAGGTGTAGGCCATGCCGCCGCCGATGAGCAGCGAATTGACGCGGGGCAGCAGGTGCCCGATGACGCCCAGCTTGTCCGAGACCTTCGAGCCGCCCAGGACCACCGCGTACGGAGCCTCGGGCTTCTCGGTGAGGCGGTCGAGGACTTCGAGCTCCGCGGCGATCAGGAGGCCGGCCGCGCTGGGAAGAATCCCCGCGAGGTCGAACACGCTGGCCTGCTTGCGGTGCACGACGCCGAAGCCGTCGGACACGAGCACATCGCCCAGAGCGGAAAGCTCCGTGGCGAACGCGCCGCGCTCGGCGTCATCCTTCGCGGTCTCCCCCGCGTTGAAGCGGAGGTTCTCGAGAACGACGACCTCCCCGTCGGCGAGGGCGGCCACGGCGGCCTGAGCCGAAGCACCGACCGTGTCCGTGGCGAAGGCCACGTCCGCGCCCAGCAGTTCGGCGAGTCGGACCGCCACCGGGGCCAGGCTGTACCTGGCTTCCGGGGCGCCCTTGGGGCGTCCGAGGTGCGAAACGATCACAACTCGGGCACCCTGCTCACGCAGAGCCTTGATCGTCGGCAGGGACGCCCGCACGCGGCCATCATCCGTGATCTCGCCGTCTTTCAACGGCACGTTGAGGTCACAACGGACGATGACGCGCTTTCCGCTCAGCTGTCCCAGTGATTCGATAGTACGCAGCGTCACTGCGGACCCCGTTAGAGGCTCTTGGCGACGAGCGCGGTGAGGTCAACCATGCGGTTGGAGTAGCCCCACTCGTTGTCGTACCAGGAGGACAGCTTGACCTGGTCGCCGATGACGCGCAGCAGGCCGGCATCGAAGATGGAGGAGTGCGGGTCGGTGACGATGTCGCTGGAGACGATTTCATCTTCCGTGTACATCAGGATTCCCTTGAGGGGGCCCTCGGCGGCAGCCTTGTACGCAGCCTTGATGGCCTCGACCGTGACCGGACGCTCAGCAATGACGGTGAGGTCGGTGATGGAACCGGTGGGAACCGGAACGCGTAAAGCGAAGCCGTCAAGCTTGCCCTTGAGCTCGGGGAGGACGATGCCCAGGGCCTTGGCGGCACCGGTCGACGTCGGGATGATGTTCACGGCTGCGGCACGGGCGCGACGCAGGTCGGAGTGCGGGCCGTCCTGCAGGTTCTGGTCGGCGGTGTACGCGTGGATGGTCGTCATCAGGCCGGACTTGATGCCGAAGTTGTCGTTGAAGACCTTGGCGAGCGGCGCGAGGCAGTTCGTGGTGCACGACGCGTTGGAGATGATGTCGAACTTGGCCGGGTCGTAGTCCTGCTCGTTGACGCCCATGACGATCGTGGCCGCGTCGCCTGTGGCGGGAGCGGAGACGATGACCTTCTTGGCGCCGGCGGTGATGTGCTTGCGCGCGTCCTCGGCCTTGGTGAAGCGACCGGTCGACTCGATCACGATGTCGACGCCCAGGGCGCCCCAGGGAAGGTTGGCCGGGTCGCGCTCGGCGAGGACCTTAATCGGCTTGCCGTCGACGATGATCGAGTCACCCTCAACGGAAACGGTGGCGTTCAGGCGACCGGTGATGGAGTCATATTTAAGGAGGTGAGCCAGCGTCTTCGTGTCGGTGAGGTCGTTCACAGCGACGATCTCGATGTCACTGCCCTGGGCGAGGGCAGCGCGAAGATAATTGCGGCCAATGCGGCCGAATCCGTTAATACCAATCTTTACAGACACAGATGACTCCTAATATTTGTGCGCCGGAGCGCGTTTTGATGGTTGAAACGGGACGGGCTGCGGGCCCCCGGAGGGGCCCGGCTCCTCTAGGAGAGGAGCAGCAGTCCGTTGGTCTTTTCGCGTGCCACGGAGAAGCGCTCCTGGACGTTCGCCCAGTTGACGATGTTCCAGAAGGCCTTCACGTAATCGGCACGAACGTTGCGGTAATCGAGGTAGTACGCGTGCTCCCAGACGTCCAGCATCAGCACCGGGATGGTGCCGGCGGCGAAGTTCGCCTGCTGGTCGAAGAACTGCTGGATGATCAGTCGCTGGCCGATGGAGTCCCAGGCGAGCACCGCCCAGCCGGAGCCCTGCACACCGAGCGCCACCGCGGCGAAGTGCGCGCGGAACTTGTCGAACGAGCCGAAGTTGTCGTCGATGGCGCCGGCCAGCTCGCCAGTGGGCTTGTCGCCACCGTCCGGGGAGAGGTTCGTCCAGAAGATCGAGTGGTTGACGTGACCGCCGAGGTTGAACGCAAGGTCCTTCTCGAGCTTGTTCACGTAGGTGAGGTCGCCGGCGTCGCGGGCCTCGGCCAGCTGTGCAAGGGCCGTGTTAGCCCCGGTCACGTACGCCTGGTGGTGCTTGCCGTGGTGCAGTTCCATGATGGTGCCGCTGATGCTCGGCGCGAGGGCCGAGTAGTCGTAGGCCAAAGCCGGAAGTGTGTATTCAGCCAATGTGCATCTCCTCTGTAGTGGACGACGCGAAATGCGCCGCTACCAGTTCGTGAGCAACTATTTCAGTCTACTCAGGATGGGGTGGACCTGTGACGGGGATGTGGGAAAGCTGGACGCCGCTAGACGTCGTCGAGGTCGGCGGGCAGGTTGGCGTCGGTGCCGGGGATCCCCTGGTCTGCGGCTTTCTTGTCGGCCATGGCCAGCAGCCGGCGGATGCGGCCAGCGACGGCATCCTTCGTCATCGGCGGGTCCGCGTGGTGACCGAGCTCGTCGAGGCTGGAGTCCCGGAAGGAGAGGCGCAGGTCGCCCGCGTAGCGCAGGTGTTCCGGAATGTCCTCGCCGAGGATCTCCATGGCCCGCTGCACCCGGGCGCACGCAGCAACGGCGGCCTGGGCGGAGCGCCGCAGGTTGGCGTCATCGAAGTTGACCAGGCGGTTGGCGGTCGCTCGCACCTCGCGGCGCTGGCGGAGGGCCTCCCAGTTGAGCACCGTCTCCTGCGCGCCCATGTGCACGAGCATCGCGCCGATCGCGTCGCCGTCACGGATCACGACGCGGTGCACGCCGCGCACCTCGCGGGCCTTCGCGGCCACGCCGAGGCGTCCGGCGGCGCCCACCAGCGCCATGGCGGACTCGTTCCCCGGGCAGGTGACCTCCAGCGCTGCGGAGCGCCCCGGATCGGTGAGCGACCCGTTGGCCAGGAAGGCGCCGCGCCAGACGGCGGCGATTTCCTCCCGGGACCCGGTGGTGAGGCGGTTCGGCAACCCGCGGATGGGGCGTCGCCTGGCATCGAGCAGACCCGTCTGCCGCGCGAGGGTCTCGCCTCCCTCGAGCACGCGAACGAGGAAGTGGCTATTGCGGCGCAGGCCGGAGGCGTCGATCACGGAAACGTCGCTGCGCACGCCGTACAGTTCGGCCAGGTCCTTCCGCACCCGGCGGGCCAGCAGTGCGGTGTCGAGCTCGGATTCGATCGCGATCCGGCTGGAGATCATGTGCAGGCCCCCGGAAAACCGGAGGATCGTCGCCAATTCCGCGGCGCGCACCGTGGTCTTTGAAACTTCAACGCGAGCAAGCTCGTCTTTAACGTCGGCGGTGAGTGCCAATCGCTTGTCCATTCTGTCGTCCTGGCCCAGGGTTCTGGACGTTGTGTTCGTACTGGCCGGTGTCGGCGTCTGCTTGACGCAGGCATCGATGGCCGTGGCTATTCTCGGCCGAGGTCGCGATTCTTGAGGCTGACGGCGACGCCGGGGAAGTCTTTGATCAGAGCCGCGATTTCAGCGGCCATGGCAACCGAGCGGTGCTTGCCGCCCGTGCAGCCGACGGCGATGGTGGCGTGACGCTTGTTCTCCCGCTGGTACCCCGCGAGCACCGGTTCGAGGGCGGCGGCGTAGTGCGCGATGAACTCCCGTGCGCCGGTCTGTTCGAGCACGAAGTCCCGCACCTCGGCGTCCTGCCCGTTGTGCGCCCGGAGCTCGGGGATCCAGAACGGGTTCGGCAGGAAGCGGACATCGGCCACCATGTCGACGTCGGTGGGGAGACCGTACTTGAAACCAAAGCTCATCAGGGTCACGTGCACCCCGGCGGCGTCCGCGGCCGCGAAGCGTTCGGTGATGGTCGTGGCGAGCTGGTGGATGTTCAGGTCGGACGTGTCGATCACGAGGTCGCACGACTCGCGCACGGCGCTGAGCTTGGACCGCTCGGCCGAGATGCCGTCGAGGATGGTGCCGTCGGCCTGCAGCGGATGCGGCCGCCGCACGGATTCGAAGCGGCGCACGAGCACGTCGTCCCGCGCCTCGAGGAAGATGACCCGCACCTGGGCGCTCTTGCGCAGCGAGTGCACGATCTCCTGGAAGTCGGTGAAGAAGTCGCGCCCGCGGATGTCGACCACGGCGGCGATCTTCGGCAGGCTCGTGCCGGCGCGGCCGACGAGTTCGACGAGCGGGCGCAGCATCTGCGGCGGCAGATTGTCGACCACGTACCAGCCGAGGTCTTCCAAGGCATTTGCGACGGTCGAGCGACCTGCCCCGGACATGCCCGTCACGATAAGCATTTCCTGCCTGTCGTTCTCCGTTGTCATTCTGAACTGCGCCTTCGGTTGGATGTGGCCTGAGTGACCAGCCTACCGATCAGCAGAGCGCTTCAGGAGCGCAAATGCTCGTGGATGGCTGTCGCCAGCACCGGTCCGATGCCCCGGACCTCGGAGATGGCGTCCGCCGGGGCCTCCTTGAGACGCGCGACGGAGCCGAAATGCTGCAGCAGCACCTTCACCCGGGCGGGACCGAGCCCGGGGATCTCCCCCAGCACCGTGTTGATGTCGCGCTTGCGCCTGGTGCGCTGGTGCACGATCGCGAACCGGTGGGCCTCGTCGCGGATGCGCTGGATCAGGAACAGTGCATCGCTGTTGCGGGGCAGGATCACGGGATAGTCGGAGTCGGGCAGCCAGATCTCCTCGAGCCGCTTGGCGATGCCGCAGAGCTGGATGCCCGTGACGCCGGATTCGCGCAGGGCCCGGGCCGCCGCGGCCACCTGGGGCTGGCCTCCGTCGACGATCAGGAGGTTCGGCTGGTACCTGAATTTCTTGCGCTTCCCCGAGGCGTCGCCGACCGGGGCATCCGTCGTCGCAGTCTCGGCGTCGGCCCCCCCCTCCTCGGGCACCAGGTATGCCAGGCGGCGAGTGAGGGTGCGGTAGATGGAGTCGGTGTCATCGGTCGACTCCGGGATGCTAAACCGGCGGTATTCGTCGGTGCGCGGCAGGCCGTCCTCGAACACGACCATCGACGCGACGATGTTGGTGCCGCTCAGGTGGGAGACGTCGTAGCACTCCATGCGCAGGGGGGCCGAGGGCATCTCCAGCGCCTCCTGGATGTCTTCCAGCGCCTTGGACCGGGCGACGAAGTCGGAGCTTCTGCGGGTCTTGTAGAGCATCAGGGCGTGCTTGGCGTTCTGCGTGGCGGTCGCGAGCAGGGCCGCCTTCTCCCCCCGCTGGGCCGCGACAAGCCTGACCTTGCGCTTGGCCAGGCCGGCCAGCCAGATCTCCAGCGCCTCGGCGTCGTCGGGCAGGAGCGGCACCACGATTTCCCGCGGCGGCACGGCACCCCCGCCGTAGGCCGTCTGCATGACCGAGTCGATCAGTTCACCCGTCGACACGTCGAGCTCCTTGTCGACCATCCAGCCGCGCACACCACGGATGCGCCCGCCCCGGACGATGAACAGCTGCACCGCGGCAGCCAGCTCGTCCTCTTCGATGGCGAAGAGGTCGATGTCGACGCTGTCCCGCAGCACGACGGCGCTCTTCTCCAGCACGGCGTTGAGGGCCAGGACCTGGTCCCGGCGCTTCGCGGCGACCTCGTAGTTCTGGTGCGCCGCGGCATCCTTCATCTCCGCGGTCAGCGTGTTGATCAGCTTTCGATCCTGGCTACCCATGAAACTGACGAACTGGTTCACGATAACCCGGTGTTCCTCGATGGTCACCTTGCCGGAACAGGGACCGAAGCAGCGGCCGATCTGGCCCGCGAAGCACGGCTTGCCCGACTGCATGGCGCGCTTGTAGTTGGAGTTGTTGCAGGTGCGGATCGGGAAGGCCTTGAGCATGAGCTCGATGGTCTCGTGCACGGCCCAAACCTTCGGATACGGACCGAAATACCGGGCCCTGCGGATTCCCGTGGTGCGGGTGACAAGGGCGCGCGGGGCCTCGTCGGCGAGGGTGACGGCGAGGTAGGGGTAGGACTTGTCGTCCTTGAACTTCACGTTGAACGGCGGGTCGAACTCGTTGATCCACGTCCATTCGAGCTGGAGCGCCTCGACCTCGGTGCCGACGACGGTCCATTCGACCGAGGTGGCCGTGGTGACCATGCGCCGGGTGCGCTCGTGCAGGCTGCTGAGCGGGGCGAAATAGTTCGCGAGACGGGCCCGCAGGCTGTTGGCCTTGCCGACGTAGAGCACCCGTCCGGTTTCGTCGCGAAACCGGTAGACCCCCGGGCTCGTGGGGATTTCTCCGGTCTTGGGCCGGTAGCTCAGCGCGTCGGACATGGTATCCCTGCTCGCGCCTACTGCGCTGCCAGGACCTCCTTGAGGAACGTGCCGGTGTGGCTCTTCTTCACGGTGGCGATGTGCTCCGGCGTCCCCGTGGCGAGCACGAGGCCGCCGCCGGAACCGCCCTCGGGGCCCAGGTCGATCACCCAGTCCGCGCACTTGATCACGTCGAGGTTGTGCTCGATCACGATCACCGTGTTGCCTTTGTCGACGAGGCTGTTCAGCACGAGCAGCAGCTTGCGCACATCTTCGAAGTGCAGGCCGGTCGTCGGCTCGTCGAGCACGTACACGCTGCGGCCGTTGGAGCGCCGCTGCAGCTCGGTGGCGAGTTTGACCCGCTGGGCCTCGCCGCCGGAGAGCGTGGTCGCGCTCTGGCCGAGCCGCACGTAGCCGAGCCCCACCTCGACGAGGGTCTTCAGGAAGCGGTGGATCGCGGAGATCGGTTCGAAAAAGTCGGCGGCCTCGCTGATGGGCATGTCCAGCACCTCGGCGATGCTCTTGCCCTTGTAATGCACGGTGAGGGTGTCTCGGTTGTACCGGGATCCCCCGCAGACCTCGCAGGCCACGTAGACGTCCGGCAGGAAGTTCATCTCGATCTTGATCGTGCCGTCGCCGGAGCAGGCCTCGCAGCGGCCGCCCTTGACGTTGAAGCTGAACCGGCCGGGCAGGTACCCGCGCGCCTTCGCCTCGACGGTCTCGGAGAACAGGGTGCGGATCTTGTCGAACACGCCGGTATAGGTCGCCGGGTTCGAGCGCGGGGTGCGCCCGATCGGCGCCTGGTCGACGTGGATGACCTTGTCGAGGTGGTCGAGTCCAGTGACGCGGGTGTGGCGCCCGGGAAGCTTGCGGGCGCCGTTGAGCCGGTTGGCCAGGACGCGGTACAGGATGTCGTTCACCAGCGACGACTTGCCCGATCCGCTGACCCCGGTGACCGCGGTGAAGGTACCGAGCGGGAAGCTGACGGTCACCTTCCTGAGGTTGTTCGCCTCCGCGCCGACGACCGTGATCTCCCGGGCGGGGTCGATCTCCCGCCGGGTCGTGGGCGTGGGGATCGATTTGCGGCCGGCCAGGTAGTCGCCGGTCAGAGACGCGGTGTTCGTGAGCAGGTCGGCGTACGAGCCGGAGTGCACGACATGCCCGCCGTTGACGCCGGCCCCGGGGCCGATGTCGACGATCCAGTCCGCCGTCTTGATGGTGTCCTCGTCGTGCTCGACCACGATCAGGGTGTTGCCGAGGTCGCGCAGCGTGACGAGGGTCTCGATCAGGCGCCGGTTGTCGCGCTGGTGCAGGCCGATGCTCGGCTCGTCCAGCACATAGAGCACGCCGGTGAGTCCGGAGCCGATCTGGGTCGCCAGCCGGATGCGCTGGGCTTCGCCGCCGGAGAGGGTCGCCGCGGCGCGGGCCAGGTTGAGGTAGTTCAGGCCGACCCGGATCAGGAAGTCCAGGCGTGCCTTGATCTCCCGCAGGACCTGGGCCGCAATGACCGCCTCCCGGTCGGTGAGCTCGAGCTTGTTCATGAAGACTCGCGCGTCACTGAGGCTGAGGTTGCAGACATCCGCGATGCTCGCGTCGTGCACGAGCACCGCGAGCACCTCGGGCTTGAGCCGGGTGCCGGCGCAGACGGGGCAGTCGACCTCGCGCAGGTACTCGCCCCAGCGTGCCCGCTGCGTGTCGGACTCGGCCTGGAGGTACTGGCGCTCGATGTAGGGGACGACACCCTCGAAGCCGGAGGTGTAGCTCATCTCCCGGCCGTAGCGGTTCTTCCACTTCACCTTGACCTCGAAGTTGTCGCCGCGGAGCACGGCGTTCTGCACCTCCTCGGGGAGGTCGCCCCAGGGGGTGTCGAGGGAGAAGTCCAGGTCGCGGGCGAGGCCGTCGAGGAGCTTCTCGTAGTACTGGAACAGGCCCTTGCCCTGGGTGGTCCAGGGCAGGACCACGCCTTCCGCGATGCTCAGTTGCGGATCACCGAGGAGGAGGTCGGCATCGACCGACATGCGCGTGCCGAGACCGGAGCATTCGGGGCAGGCGCCGAACGGGGCGTTGAATGAGAAGGTGCGGGGTTCGATCTCGGTCAGCTGCACGGGGTGGTTGTTGGGGCAGGAGAGCTTCTCCGAGTAGCTCTGCCAGGCCTCGTCGCCCTCGAGGTCGACGTAGTTGATCTGCACGATTCCGTCGGTCAGTTTGAGCGCGGTCTCAAGGGAGTCCGTGAGCCGGCTGAGCAGCTCGGGTGCGGCGACCAGCCGGTCGATCACCACGGAGATGTCGTGCTTGACCTGCTTCTTCAGGGTGGGCGGCTCGCTGAGCTGAATCTGGGTGCCGTCGACGATGGCCCGGGAATAGCCGCCGGCCGCGAGTTCCTTGAACAGGTCGACGAATTCGCCCTTCTTCTGCGAGACCACGGGGCTGAGTACCTGGTACCGCACGCCCGTCTCGAGCTCCATCAGCTGGTCGGCGATCTGCTGCACGGACTGCGCCTGGATGACCTCACCGCAGACCGCGCAGTGCGGAATGCCGATGCGCGCCCAGAGCAGCCGCATGTAGTCGTAGACCTCGGTGATGGTGCCCACGGTCGAGCGCGGGTTGCGGTTGGTCGACTTCTGATCGATTGAGACGGCCGGGCTCAGGCCCTCGATGAAATCGACGTCGGGTCGGTCCACCTGCCCCAGGAACTGGCGCGCGTAGGCGGAGAGCGACTCAACGTATCGCCGCTGGCCCTCCGCGAAGATGGTGTCGAACGCGAGGGAGGACTTGCCGGAGCCGGACAGCCCGGTGAACACGACAAGCGAATCCCGAGGGATCTCCAGGTCGACGTTGTGCAGGTTGTGCACACGCGCACCGCGGACGTTGAGTTTTGACCCGGACTCTACCTTGGAAATTGACACTTTTCGAGTCTATGCAGTGCGCCGACACTGATACACCCAGAACAACGCTCTGAGCGAACACGTGTTCGAATTTTTGTTCGGAAGCCGGTCAGATGTGGCCGGCCTTCTCCATCTGACGCAGCTCACGCTTGAGCTCGGAGACCTCGTCGCGCAGCCGGGCCGCGAGTTCGAACTTGAGTTCCCCGGCCGCCTCGAGCATCTGGCCGTTCAGGTCGGCGATGATGGATTCGAGGTCGTTGGCGCCGTTCGCGGCCAGTCCCTGCCGGCGCGGGGTCGCAGCGACGCTTTTCCGGCGCGCGTCGCGGCCGGCCAGGAGCTCGGCCGTGTCGGCTTCCTCCCTCGCCAGAACCTCGGTGATATCCGCGATGCGCTTGCGGAGCGGGGTGGGGTCGATGCCGTGCAGCGTGTTGTAGGCGACCTGTTTCTCGCGGCGACGATCGGTTTCGTCGATGGCACGCTCCATCGAGGCCGTGAGCCGGTCGGCATACATGTGCACCTCGCCGGAGACGTTGCGGGCCGCGCGCCCGATGGTCTGGATGAGAGACGTCGCCGACCGGAGGAAACCCTCCTTGTCGGCGTCGAGGATGGCGACCAGCGACACCTCGGGAAGGTCGAGCCCTTCCCGGAGCAGGTTGATGCCGACGAGAACGTCGTAGACACCGGCCCTGAGCTCGGTCAGGAGCTCGACCCGGCGCAGGGTGTCGACGTCGGAGTGGAGGTACCGCACCCGGACACCGGCCTCGGTCAGGAAGTCGGTGAGTTCTTCCGCCATCTTCTTCGTCAGAGTGGTGACCAGGACGCGCTCGTTCCGTTCGACACGCTTGTGGATCTCCTCGAGCAGGTCGTCGATCTGGCCCTTGCTCGGCTTCACGACGATCTGCGGGTCGATCAGCCCGGTCGGGCGGATGATCTGCTCCACGACACCGTCGGCGATGCCCATCTCGTACTTTCCCGGCGTCGCGGACAGGTAGACGGTCTGGCCGACCCGTCCCTTGAATTCGGAGAATTTGAGCGGCCGGTTGTCCAGGGCGCTCGGCAGGCGGAATCCGTGTTCGACGAGGGTGCGCTTGCGGGACGAGTCGCCCTCGTACATGGCGCCGATCTGCGGCACCGTCACGTGGGACTCGTCGATGACCATCAGGAAATCGTCGGGGAAGTAGTCCAGGAGGCAGTGCGGGGCCTCCCCCGGGGCCCGGGCGTCGATGTGCCGGGAATAGTTCTCGATCCCGGAGCAGAAGCCGATCTGTTCCATCATCTCGAGGTCGAAGGTCGTGCGCATGCGGAGGCGCTGGGCTTCGAGCAACTTGCCTTCACGTTCGAGCTGTTCCAGCCGCTCGGCGAGTTCTTCCTGAATGGTGACGATCGCGCGCTGCATGACATCCGTGCTCGCCACGTAGTGCGACCCGGGGAAGACGGACACCGACTCGAGGTTCCTCACGATGTCGCCGGTGAGCGGATGCAGGCTGTACAGCGCTTCGATCTCGTCGCCGAACATCTCGATCCGGATCGCGAGCTCTTCGTACATCGGAATGATCTCGATGGTGTCGCCGCGCACCCTGAAATGCCCCCGGGAGAAGTCGACGTCGTTGCGTTGGTACTGCATCGCCACGAACTTGCGGATCAGCCAGTCCCGGTTGATCTGCTGGCCGACCTGCAGGGCGACCATCGCCTGAAGGTAGCCCTCGGGCGTGCCGAGACCGTAGATGCACGACACGGTGGACACGACGATGACGTCCCGCCGGCTGAGCAGGGAGTTAGTGGTGGAGTGCCGCAGCCGCTCGACCTCGGCGTTGATCGAGGAGTCCTTCTCGATGAAGGTGTCGGTCTGGGGCACGTAGGCCTCGGGCTGGTAGTAGTCGTAGTAGGACACGAAGTATTCGACAGCGTTATTGGGCATCAGCTCGCGGAACTCGTTCACGAGCTGAGCTGCCAGGGTCTTGTTGTGGGCCAGGACCAGGGTCGGGCGCTGCACCTGCTCGATCAGCCAGGCGGTGGTCGCGGATTTGCCGGTCCCGGTGGCGCCGAGCAGCACGATGTCGGTCTCCCCGGCATTGATCCGGCCGGCCAGTTCGGCGATCGCGGTGGGCTGGTCGCCGCTCGGTGTGTACTCGCTGACCACCTCGAACGGATGCACTGAGCGCGTGGGTTCCATGATATCTAGTCTAAGGAGCAGCCCTGACAGTACGGTCTTCGCGTCCGGCGTGAATCTGTTCCCAGAGCAGGTCTACCTGCTCGAGAGTCTGCTCGAGGGTGCCTCCGGTCTCGAGGACCACGTCGGCGATTGCGAGCCGCTCGGCGTCGCTGGCCTGCGAGCGGATCCTGCGTTCCGCCTCACCGGCATCCATCGCGCGCAGATCCACCATGCGGCGCACCCGGGTCTCCTCGTCGGCCTGGGTGACCACGACCAGGTCGAACGGATGGTCGACGGCGGCTTCCACGAGCAGGGGCACGTCGTAGACGACGACTGCCTCCGGGTCGGCTCGTTCTGCCTCCCTGATGCGCGCGTTGGACATCGCCCGCACCGCCGGGTGCACGATCGCGTTGAGGCGGCTGAGCGCATCCGGGTCGGCGAAGACCAGTGCGCCCAGGGCCGCTCGATCCAGGGCGCCCTCGGCATTGAGTACCCCCGGGCCGAAGGCATCGGCGATCTGCGCGAGGGCCGGGGTGCCCGGTCCGACCGCGAGCCTCGCCAGATGGTCGGCGTCGATATGCACGGCGCCGTGCTGCACGAGTTGGCGCGCCACAGTGCTCTTTCCGGATGCGATCCCGCCGGTCAGTCCAATCAAGTACACGCCTGTAATGCTAACGGCCCGTGCTCATCCGCACCTTTGTCAGCGGGGGGGCGGGCAGTCCACCGTCGTTGCCGACACGGATGGCGTCGGCAATGCCGACGGTGACGGTAATCCGGCCGGCCAGGCCCGCAGTGCGGCCGATATGTTGATTCGGGCTCTTCCCACGAACGAACGCTGTCGCACATTGCGCGCCTGGGCGCGAACTTTTTTCTGCCGGGGCATGCGGAACAAAGTTCTACCAGACGGTCGCCGCGGCCCGCCATTCACTCGTCATGTGCGCGGTTGGTCCGGCTTACGGGACAGCGGATGACCCCACGCGCGACGGCAGAATGTCGTCAGCAGAGTCCGAGCCGGTGGCACTTGGGAAACGCAAAGACGATCTTGTACTTGTGTCTATTGGATAGACGTTGGTCATCCTCGTAGAGGGCACTGGTGCTGGACTGTCCGGTTACGTCCCCGTGAGTGGTGTGATTTCCCGCTCTTGAGCGTTGCTTCGTCAACGTGAGGAGCCACCGTGGGATGGTCAGTGAGTACCGATCAAAGAACTCACAAAGGACACCACACGATGGCTCTAGACCAGTCTGCCCTGCTTGACCTGCTGGGAGAACTCAAACTCACCGATGTCACCGACCGAATCCGCGTCGCGACCGAAACTCTCTATCAAGAATTGATCGATGCGGAGGCGACCGCGTTCATCGGCGCCGCCCCGTTCGAACGCTCCGGCGACCGCACCGCCCACCGCAACGGCACCCGGCCGCGGACGTTGACGACGACGGCCGGGGACCTCGATCTGAAGATCCCGAAGCTGCGCGCCGGCTCCTTCTTCCCGGCGCTGTCGGAGCGGCGCCTCCGGGTCGACCAGGCGTTGTTCGCGGTCGTGATGGAGGCCTACGTTCACGGTGTATCGACCCGGAAGGTCGACGATCTGGTCAAGGCGCTCGGTGCTGACACCGGGATCTCGAAGTCGGAAGTGTCCCGGATCTGCGCGGGCCTGGATGCCGAGGTCGCCCAGTTTCGCGACCGCACCCTCACCGCGCGGAATAAGGGCACCACCGGCGACATCGGCATAATCCGGAGGTCGGCATAAGGTGCACTTCATGCGCAACGTCCTCGCCGTGGTGCCGAAGGGATCGCAGGACATGGTCGCCTCGATCATCCGCACCATCTTCGCCCAACCCGACCGCGAGCACATCGAGAAACAGTTCCGCGAGGTGACCACGATGCTGGACCGCTCGCACCCGAAGGTCGCGGCGATGCTCGTCGACGCGCAACCCGACCTCCTCGCCTTCGCCGGCTTCCCAAGGCGGCACTGGCGCCAGATCTGGTCCACGAACCCGCTCGAACGGGTGAACAAGGAGATCAAACGCCGCACCGACGTCGTCGGCGTCTTCCCCAACGCCGCGGCCCTGCTGCGCCTGGCCGGGTCGGTGTTGATCGAGCAGCACGACGAGTGGGAAGCTGGCGAAAGACGCTACTTCTCCGAGGCCTCGATGCTCGAGCTGGCCGTCATGAACAACCCCATCGAGGTCCTCGACGAGGCGGCGATCCTCCCCGAACTCGCCACCGCCTAGACTAAAACCACTGACCTGCATGGTGTTGAGAAATTCCACCACTCAGTGGGACGTGACCTTGGAAGCGGCGCTCGATCTTCATCCCGAGGATGCTCCCAAGATCGCCTTCCAGATCAACGCACCGCTCACCGCATTGCATTTGAAGCCGTTCAACTTTGCCTCCCCCAACGACATTGACCGGTATCTCACCGGGACCGGAGCGGACACAGACCGATCAGGCGCATTTCGTTCAATCCCCAAGACCTCCGACAACGCATTCCTGACACTGGACGCCCTGATGCAAACCATCTCCCGCTGAGGGTTCGGCTTGGGCGTCTTCGACGCAGCTTCGATGGCGGACGAGGCTTGGACCGCCCACGACGTTCAGTCGTTCTCTCGCCTTGGCTTGCCACCGGGGGCAGACTGGCGATCAGAAAAAGGGAGCCGGATGTCATTTTCTTTGGTGAACGTCCTCGCGATCATGGTCCGTCGTTCCGGTGCGAGGAGCGTGACCCCGTGCTGATCTACTCGATGGGCGTCTCTGTGGACGGTTTTATCGCCGACCGTGACGGCGCGTTCGGGTGGTCGGTTCCGAGCGAGGAGCAGTTTCGTTTCCACATTGCGCAGACCCGTGAGCTCGGTGGTTTTTTGTGCGGCCGCAAGCTGTACGAGACCATGTTGCCGTGGGAGACGGATGCGTCTATGCGCGACGACGAGCTCGGTGCCGCGTTCGCCGACGTCTGGAATGCTCTCCCGAAGGTCGTCTTCAGCCGCACGCTGGAAAGCGTTTTTGGCAATGCCCGGCTTGCCGAGGCGTCGGTGGGCGAGGAGGTCGCTGTCGCGGTCGGCGCGACCAGGAAGGACGTCGGGATTGGCGGTGCTGGCCTGGCCGCGGCGGCGGTCGAACTCGATCTCGTCGACGAGCTGTCAATGTTCCGTCATCCGGTCGTCGTCGGTGGCGGCACGCCCTTCCTGCCGCCGATGACCAAGAACATTCGGCTGGACCTGGTCGAGACCAGGACGTTCGGCTCGCGTGTGATCTACGAGCGCTACCGGCGCACTCGCGAGGAGTCGCGCTGAACCGCAGCAGAACGACGCGAGTTTGAATGGAGTTCGGCCTGCGGGTACGCGGGCTGGTTCCTTCTCAATCGCGGTCCGATAATTGGTTCTGCTCATTGGCTCGGGATCCAAAGAAGAGTGTCAGAATAACGCCATGCGCATTCAGGACTGGTGGCCACTACTGGACTGGACAACCCAGCAATGGCTGATCAACAATAACGGTGACGTCGTGCCGCCAGACGTTCTGGATCAGATTACGGCTGTGGCAGGGGAACCCACTGCAGACACCCCCTGGGTTGGGGACGCCGTGCCGGAGGGATTCTCCCTGTCAGAAGAGGCAATCGACTGGATAGACATGACGGCCAACGATGAGGTTTCAGACGACGAATAGCTGAGCCGATTGCGGCTTTGGCGACGGTTTGGGTTGGATGACCGTGCCGAGCCCTGAAGGTGTCAGCCCGTTGAGGATGAGGTCCTTGAACACGTCGGCCCGGAGCCGGCCGAGGGTGCGGTCTTCGTCCGGTCCCAGCAGGCTCAGGCCCAGCACGGTGATGCGGTCGTACGCGGCCTGCACCTTCTCCGCGGAGTCGTACCAGTGCAGCGACGCCATCCCGTCGGCCTCGGGCTCGAAGAACACGTTGCGTTCCGACACGGATGCCTGGTGCCGGGCCCGGATCGTCTCCGGGTGCAGCCGCTCCCGTAGCGTCCGTGCTTTGTGCTTGAGTTTCGACGCGGTCAGGTTCACCGCGGACTTCAGCAGGCCCTCCTCGAACGCGGCCTTGGTCTCATCCGGCAGGGACCAGGCCTGCCCCATCAGCACCTGCGCGTGCCGGTAGCTGATCTGGCCCGCCCGGAGCGCGGCCATCGTTCGCGGCAGCTCACCGGTGAGGCACGCGCTCTCGGCGAGAAGGGTCTCGGCCGACCGTTGCGGGATCCGGATCGTGCAGGCGAGCTCACTCACGAACTCCCGCTCGGCGACCGTGTCGGCGTCCCACCGGGACCCTGGTACCCGAGGCGCGGCATCCGCAGTCGCCGTCGCATAGCGGTGGGCCTCGTCGATGAGGTCTGCCAGTGCGGCAGCGTCCTGGGCGAGATTGCCGTGGGCCTCGCGGATGGCGTCGAAGTACTCACCGCGTGTCTCCTGCTGTTCGATGAACGAGGGCTTCATGCGAGTCACGTTACGGGCACCCACTGACAGTGCCCGTTGAATCCGCCCGCCAGCGCGTGCCCTGTGCACAACAGGATCAGACCCGCATTGTGGAGGAAGGCCGACGTGCGAGGAGATGAATCAGTAGGCAGGCGTTAACAGCCAACAGGCCGGCCCCCAAAGGGGACCGGCCTGTTGGTCGTGCGGTGTGACTAGTTGGAGCTGGAGAGCTTCTCGCGCAGTGCTGCGAGGGCCTCATCGTCCGCGAGCGTGCCGGCGCCGGCCGTCTCACTCGAGAAGGAGGAGCCTGCGGCGGACGGGACATCGCCGACGGCGGTGATCTCGTCGTTCGCGGAAGCGACCTGCTTCTTGTGTGCTTCCCAGCGAGCCTGAGCTGCAGCGTAGTCCTGCTCCCACTTCTCGCGCTGGGTTTCGAAGCCCTCGCGCCACTCGTTGGTCTCCGGGTCGAAGCCCTCGGGGTACTTGTAGTTGCCCTGGTCGTCGTACTCGGTGAGCATTCCGTAGAGCGCCGGGTCGAACTCGGTGCCCTCGGGGTCGACACCCTCGTTGGCCTGCTTGAGGCTCAGCGAGATGCGGCGACGCTCGAGGTCGATGTCGATAACCTTGACGAAGACCTCGTCGCCGACCGAAACGACCTGCTCGGCGAGCTCGACGTGCTTGCCGGAGAGCTCGGAGATGTGGACGAGTCCCTCGATGCCCTCGGCAACGCGAACGAACGCGCCGAACGGAACGAGCTTGGTGACCTTACCCGGTGCAACCTGACCGATGGCGTGGGTGCGGGCGAAGACCTGCCACGGGTCTTCCTGCGTGGCCTTGAGGGACAGCGACACGCGCTCGCGCTCGAGGTCGACCTCGAGGATCTCGACGGTGACTTCCTGGCCAACCTCGACGACCTCGCTGGCGTGCTCGATGTGCTTCCAGCTGAGTTCGGAGACGTGAACCAGACCGTCAACGCCACCCAGGTCAACGAACGCACCGAAGTTGACGATTGACGAGACGACGCCCTTGCGGACCTGTCCCTTCTGGAGGTTATTGAGGAACGTGGTGCGGCTCTCGGACTGCGTCTGCTCGAGCAGGGCACGACGAGACAGCACAACGTTGTTGCGGTTCTTGTCGAGTTCGAGGATCTTGGCCTCGATCTCCTGGCCCAGGTACGGGGTCAGGTCGCGAACGCGGCGCAGCTCGATGAGCGAGGCCGGAAGGAAGCCACGGAGACCGATGTCCACGATGAGGCCACCCTTGACAACCTCGATGACCGAACCGGTGACAACGCCATCGGATTCCTTGATCTTCTCGACGTCGCCCCATGCACGCTCGTACTGAGCGCGCTTCTTCGACAGGATGAGACGGCCTTCTTTGTCTTCCTTCTGAAGAACGAGGGCCTCAACCAGGTCGCCGACCTTGACGACCTCGGAGGGGTCAACGTCGTGCTTGATGGAGAGTTCGCGGGAGGGGATGACACCCTCGGTCTTGTAGCCCACGTCGAGGAGAACCTCGTCGCGGTCGATCTTCACAACGGTGCCCTCGATGAGGTCTCCGTCGTTGAAGAATTTCAGAGTCTTTTCGACCGCGGCAAGAAAGTCTTCAGCAGATCCGATGTCGTTGATGGCGACCTGCTTGGGTGCCCGTTCGGTCGTTGCGTTTGTCATGTAGTAGTTGCTCCAGGATGGACATAAGTCGGGCCATACGCAGAAAGAGTTCGTTGCGGTACTCCGCGCATGGCAGCGGATATTTCGTCACAAACGTGACAGTCAAGCTTAGCGGTTTGCGGGAGCGCCCGGCAACCGCCGAGCCTGCCCTGAATCTACCGCGATCCACCCGGAAGAGTGCCGAGCATGGCGGCCCGGAGGGTGTCCAGTCCGACCCCGCCCAGGTCCAGCGCCTTGCGGTGGAACTCCTTGATCGAGAACGCATCGCCCTCCCGCGCAGCGTAGGTGTCCCGCAACTCCTCCCAGATGCGCTGGCCCACCTTGTACGAGGGCGCCTGCCCGGGCCAGCCCAGGTACCGGTTGACCTCGAATTTGACGAAACCCGCGTTCATGTTGACGTTCTGGCCCAGGAAATCGAAGGCGTAGTCCGCGGTCCAGGGGCCGGAGCCGTCCGGCCGTTGCTTCTCGAGGTGCACGCCGATGTCCAGCACGACCCGGGCGGCGCGCATCCGCTGCCCATCCAGCATGCCGAGCCGGTCCCCCGGGTCGTCCAGGTAGCCCAGCTGTTCCATCAGGCGTTCGGCGTAAAGCGCCCAACCTTCCGCGTGGCCCGAGGTGCCGGCCATCTGGCGGCGCCAGGTGTTCAGCTTCGCCCGGTTGTAGACGGCCTGGCCGATTTGCAGGTGGTGTCCCGGAACGCCCTCATGGTAGACGGTGGTGAGTTCGCGCCAGGTGTCGAACTCGGTGACGCCGACCGGAACGGACCACCACATCCGGCCCGGCCGGGAGAAGTCGTCCGTTGGCCCGGTGTAGTAGATGCCGCCTTCCTGGGTGGGAGCGATCATGCATTCGAGGCGCCTGATCTCGTTCGGGATGTCGAACTGGGTCTCCGAGAGTTCGGCGACGGCGCGGTCGCTGGTCTCCTGCATCCACTTCTGCAGGGCGTCGGTGCCGTGCAGCTTGCGGCTGGGATCCGTGTCGAGCAACGCGATGGCTTCCTGGACGCTCGCCCCGGGAAGCATCTGGTCGGCGACGCTCTCCTGCTCGGCGACCATGCGGGCCAGTTCTTCCACCCCCCACTCGTACGTCTCATCGAGGTCGATCGAAGCACCCAGGAAGCGCCGTGACTGCAGGGCATAGAGCTCCCGGCCGATGGCGTCGCGCTCGGGCGCGGCACCCTCGAGTTCGCGGCCGAGGAAGTCGGCCAGGGTTCCGTAGGCTGCGGCGGCGGTTCGCGCCCGCGTCGCGAGGTCCTTGGCGAGCGACGCCGGCAGGTGGCCCTGGTCGAGGGTGGCCTCCGCTACGAACTGGGCGAAGAAGCCGTCGTTCGCGGCGTGGTGCCGGGCCTGCAGGATGACCTCCCGCACCTGCCGCCGGGCGGGCATGCTGTCCCGCTCGATACCGAGGCGCAGGGTCTCGATGTAACCGTCGATCGCCGCGGGCACGGCGCGAAGGCGCGCGGACACGTTGTCCCAGTCGGCGACGGTGCCGGTGGGCATGAGGTCGAAGACCTCACGGATGCCCTGGGCAGGCGAAGCGATCACGTTCAGATCCCGCAGCGGCAGCCCTGCCTCGGCGCTCTCCACGTCGAGGGCCAGGTCACTGCGCAGGTCCGCGCGCGTGACGAGGTCGACGTCGTCGACCGGGATGGCCGCATCGAGGCGGGCGATGACGGCCCGAGCCTCGGCCTCGCGGCGCTCGAGGCCGGCCGGGGAATAATCGCCGAAACGGCCGTTCGCCTCCGCGCGGCCGATGTAGGTGCCGACCGTCGGGTCGAGTTCGACGACGGTGTCCACCCAGTCCTCGGCGATCGTGTCGATCGCCGTCGGAGTGCGCGCGGAAATGCGCTGGTTGTCGGTTGTCATGAACCGAGCCTAGAACACCGTGCGCCGGGGAATCCCCCGGCCCACGGTCATTAGTGCGCGGCCGCGTCCCAGTTGTCGCCGCGTCCTACCTGCACCTCGAGCGGCACGAGCAGGTCGGCCGCCGTCTCCATTTGGTGCGTCACGACCAGGCGAAGCGCGTCCCATTCGCCGGGCGCCACATCGAAGATCAGTTCGTCGTGCACCTGCAGAAGCATGCGGGATTCCAGACCGCCCTCCAGCAGGTCCTCCTTGATGCCGTTCATCGCGATCTTCATGATGTCGGCGGCAGACCCCTGGATCGGGGCATTGAGGGCGGCGCGTTCCGCGTTCTCGCGCAGTGCCCGGTTGGTGCTGTGCAGCTCGGGGAACGGACGGCGCCGCCCGAAGATGGTCGCGGTATACCCGTCGACCTTGGCCTGCTCCACCACGTTGCGCAGGTAGTCGCGCACGGCGCCGAAGCGGGCGAAGTAGTCCGTGATGAGCTGTTTGGCTTCCTTCGTGTCGATGCGCAACTGCCGGGACAGGCCGAACGCGCTCAGCCCGTAGGCGAGTCCGTAGGACATGGCCTTGACCTTGGAGCGCATCTCGTTCGTGACGTCCTCCGGGGCTACCCCGAACACGCTCGCGCCCACGAACCGGTGCAGGTCCTCGCCCGCGTTGAACGCCTCGATCAACCCCGGGTCCCCGGAGAGGTGCGCCATGATCCGCATTTCGATCTGTGAGTAGTCCGCGGTCAGGAGGCACTCCGCCCCCTCGCCGGCTTGGAAGGCCGCGCGGATGCGACGGCCTTCCTCGGTGCGCACCGGGATATTCTGCAGGTTCGGGTCGGTCGAGGAGATCCGGCCGGTGGTGGTGCCGATCTGCACGTAGGTGGTGTGGATCCGACCGGTGGTGTCGATGGCCTTGTCCAGGCTCTCCACGATCTGGCGCAGCTTCGTGGCGTCCCGATGCTTGAGCAGCATGTCCAGGAACGGATGCGGGTTGCTGGCCTGCAGGTCGGCGAGGGCCCCGGCATCCGTGGAGAACCCGGTCTTGTTCGCCCGGGTCTTCGGCATTCCCAGCTGCTCGAAGAGCACCTCCTGCAGCTGCTTGGGCGATCCGAGGTTCACCTCGCGGCCGATCTCGGCGTACGCGCCGGCTGCGAGCCCAGCCGCGCGTTCCCCGAGCTGGGCGGACAGTGCGGAGAGCTGGTCGTGGGACACGGCCACGCCGGCGAGTTCCATGTCGGCCAGGGCCACCAGGGTGGGCATCTCGATGGCGGTGAGCACGCTGCGCGAACCGTCGTCGAGCAGTGCCTCGATGGCTCCGGCGACCCGGAACGTGTACCAGGCCTCCATCGGCACTCCGCCGTTCTCGGTCTCCTCGGGCACCAGCTGGTTCGGGTCGCTGACCGGGAGCGTTTCGTCGAGGTACCGGCTGACGAGGTGGGCGAGGGTCGTGTCCGGTCCCCCGGGCCGCAGCAGCCAGCCCGCGATCAGGGTGTCGAAGACCAGACCGGTGAAGTCGATGCCGCTGCGGCGCAGGGCCTTGATCTGGAGCTTGGCGTCGTGCATGATCTTGGGCGAATCGCTGGCCAGCCAGGTCTCCAGCGCCAGGTAGTCCGCGCGGCCGGGCTGCCACGGCAGGTTGACGGTCTCGGCCCCGCCGGAGAGGCCGAAGCCGATCGCCAGGCCGTCCTGCACTTCGACGCACAGGCCGAGGCCCTGCGGGGAAGCGGCGGAGGCCCGAGCGATCCAGGCGCTCAGTTCCTCGTCCAGCAGGTCCTGGGCGATCGGGGCCCGGGGGGCCGGGACGAGTTCCTGGGCCGGCGCCGCGGCCGCGACGGCCTCGCCGGCAGCACCGGGACCGCCGGCCCCCTCGAGCTTGATCACGCGCTCGAGCAGGGTCCTGAATTCGAGCCGTCCGAACACGTCACGCACGGCGGGCTCGTCGATGGTGGATCGCGCAAGGTCCGGCAGTTCGACCGGCAGGTCCAGGTCGGTGACGAGGTGGTTCAGGCGCCGGTTGCGGATCGCGTTTTCCTTCTGCTCCCGAAGGTTGTTGCCGACGACGCCCTTGATCTCCTCGGCGTGCTCCAGGATGCCGTCGAGGCTCCCGTAGAGGCCCAGCCATTTCACGGCGGTCTTCTCGCCGACCTTCGAGATGCCGATCAGGTTATCGCTGGTTTCGCCGACGAGGGCGGCGACATCCGGGTACTGGGCCGGTTCGATCCCGTACTTCTCCCGCACCCTGGTCGGGTCGTACCGGGTGAGGGCCGATACGCCCTGGCTGGCCGGGTAGAGCAGGGTCACGTTCTCGTTGACGAGCTGGATGGTGTCCCGGTCGCCGGAGACGACGAGGACGTGGAAGCCCTCGCTGGAGCCGCGGACGGACAGCGTCGCGAGGATGTCGTCGGCTTCGTAGTCTTCCTTGGTCAGGGTCTTGATGTTCATCGCGGCCAGGGCCTCCTGCAGCAGCGGCACCTGCCCGATGAACTCGCTCGGAGTGCTCGCCCGCGTGCCCTTGTACTCCGCATACTCGCGGGTGCGGAAGGAGTATCGCGAGATGTCGAAGGCCACGGCGATGTGAGTGGGGTTCTCGGTGCGCAGCAGGCTGAGCAGCATGGACAGGAAGCCGTGGATGGCGTTCGTGTGCTGCCCGTCGCGGGTCTGGAAACTGTCCACCGGGAGGGCGTGGAACGCCCGGTAGGCCAGGGAATGGCCGTCGATGATCATCAGGGTAGGCTTTTCGGAATCTGACACAGAGACAGCCTACAAGCGTCATCCGGCGTGGGCAGGTGCAGCGACCGAAGGTGAATATGATCCAGAAGACCACGGATGCACTCGAGTGGGTCCAGCAGCGCGGAGCCGGCTCACTGGCCGAGAAGATGGGCATCGAGTTCGTCGAGTTCACGATCGACCGGGCCGTCGCACGGATGCCGGTGGAGGGCAACACCCAGCCGGCCATGCTCCTGCACGGGGGCGCCTACGTGGTCCTGGGCGAATCGCTCGGATCGATGGCCGCCAACCTGCACGCAGGGCCGGACCGTCTGGCGGTGGGGATCGAGATCAACGCCACGCACACCCGGTCGGCGACTTCCGGCTACGTCACGGGAGTGTGTACGCCCGTGCACCTGGGCCGCACGCTCACGACGCACGAGATCGCGGTGACCGACGACCAGGGACGCCGCTGCTCGACCATCCGGATCACGAACCTGATCAAGGACCGGTCCGGAATGAAGTAGGAACGCGAAAGGCCGAGCAGCCCACGAGAGGGGGCTGCTCGGCCGGCCGAGATTCCGTTCGCTTCGGGTACTGGTGCTACTTCTTGGCGCTCAGCTGCTCGATGATCGCCTGGGCGACGTCGTGCATGGTGAGCCGGCGGTCCATGGACGCCTTCTGGATCCAACGGAACGATTCCGGCTCGGTGAGCCCCATCTTCTCGTTGAGGAGCCCCTTGGCGCGGTCGACGAGCTTGCGGGTCTCGAACCGCTCGACCAGGTCCGCGACCTCGGCTTCGAGGGTGATGATCTGGCTGTACCGGGACAGGGCGATCTCGATCGCGGGCAGCAGGTCGTTCGGAGTGAACGGCTTGACGACATAGGCGAGCGCACCGGCCTCCGTCGCACGTTCCACGAGTTCCTTCTGGCTGAACGCGGTCAGCAGAACGACGGGCGCGATGTGGGCCTTCGTGATGCGCTCGGCCGCGGAGATGCCGTCGAGGTGAGGCATCTTGACGTCCATGATGACGAGGTCGGGCCGAAGCTCGGTGGCCAGGGCGACGGCGGTTTCTCCGTCGCCGGCTTCACCGACCACCTCGAATCCGGCGTCACGGAGGATCTCGACGATGTCGAGGCGGATGAGGGACTCATCCTCGGCAACGACAACGCGCCGAGGAGGTACTGGGGTGGAATCTTGGTCGGTCACGGGTGAAAGCCTACGGTATTCTGATCCAGGTGTTGTGAGCCGGTGTGGCGGAATGGCAGACGCGGAGCACTCAAAATGCTTTGTTCGAAAGGACGTGTGGGTTCGAGTCCCACCACCGGTACCAACACCACGTAGTGAAACCCCCGGTCAGTGACGCGTGGCGGGCGCTCGTCGCCTGCTAGTCGCGCACGCCGGGCAGCGTGACGTCGTCCCGGGACATGTCCTCCTCGAGCAGCGCCGTGATCGACCGAAGCGTCTCCGGTGACACATCCCCGAGCACCCGGGCCGCGAAGTTGACGACGCGTTTGGCGCGCAGGCTCTTCACAAAGACCAGTTGGGCGTCGACCCGTTCCGGCAGGTCGCCCGACCCGAGCAGGTACTTGGGCGGGATGCGGAAGAACTCGCCGATCCCGGTGAGCAGGTCGGCGTCGGTGACCAGTGGGCCGTCCCCCGTGATCATGTAGGCCCACCGGGCGCGCGACAGCGAGAGGCCCCGCGCTTCCAGGCCCGCGGCGATCTGCTTGTACGTATGGGGAGTGTTTCCCTCGGCGACGACGACATCAAGCAGCAGGTTCAGTTTGCGGGCCAGTTCGAGCTGCGGGCTGACGGGTTCGCCGGCCGGGTTCAGCGAGCCGTGGGATGTTCCGGGGTTGATCACGATCGCCCGCTCCCTTCGAGAACCTCGGGGTGGTTAACCGGGCGGCGGGTCGCCGTCGCCCGGACGTGGCGTTCGATGTCCTCGATCAGCGCCCGCTCGGCCGGGGAGACGGCCTGACCGGGGTTGAGGAGCAGGCTGTCGCGGACTTCGACGTAGCGCCGATACAGGTGGGCACGGGGATCCCTGACGATGAGCAGCATCGGCCAGGTGAGCCGGCGCTCGATGCTCAGCTCCGGCGAGTCCGCCAGGAGACGTTCCCAGAGAGGCGTGATTCGCCACAGCAACTCGCGGTGCCGAACGCTTTTGCGCGCGGATTGGATCGCGTCCGCTGTCGCGGTAAGGCCCAGGCCGACGGCCAGGGATATCGGCGCGGTGAGGAGGGCGAGGTGGTACACCGGGCGCGACCAGACCTGGAAAGCGGTCTCCTTGAGGAGGATCAGTTCCGCTGCATCGAACATGCTGAGCAGCGCGTAGACCAGAACCCACCAGCATCCGAAGGCCACAAACGCAAGCGACACGCGGGTCACCGTGCGCCGTTGGCGTCGAAGGTCCGACAGGCAGGCGTACCCCACCGAGATGGAGAAGAGGGCCATCGCGATCCAGGTCGTGGCGGAGTATGCGGCGAAGTCCCACCGCGTCGGGAACGACTTGTGGATCTCCCGGACAAGGTGCCAGTCGCTGCCGAAAAACAGAATGGCCTGGACGGCGATGATCGCCGCGGCCGCCGCGGCGCTGACCTGCTTGCGTCGCTCGGTCAGTCGTTCACCGGATACCGCCTCCCCCACGAGCGCAGCGAGGAGTGTTATCGCCACGATCGCCGTGGCGTGGAAGATGAAGTACGGCACGTTGACGCCGCCGAGTAGGGCGTCCACCGCGTTGTAGATGACGTGCGGCTGAAGGGACATGGTCGTGGCGAACGCGGTCAGAAACCAGAACAACGTCCGCCGCCGACCGCGAATGACCGAGGGCAGGCAGAAGCCGGCGGTGACCCACAGAAGCGCGGAAACGGCGAGGAGGGCGGTCTGCATCACAGCACCCTGCCGAATCCGGTTTGGGGGCCCTTGGCGGCATCCGCCTCGTCCTCCAGCATGATCAGCGCCAGCCGATCCCCGATCGCCTCCGCGAGGGCCTCTTGGTCGTCGGTGAAGCTGCTCCGGGACAGCGCATAGGCGATGGCGTCCAGCGGGATGAGGGGCGCCAGCAGGGCGACCCGTTCGATCGGCAGAAGTTCCTTCTCGTGACGGAGGATCATGTGGCCGAATTCGTGGTTGATGAATTGCTGGCGGTGAACCTCCGAATCCGTCGGTGCGTGATGGATACGTTCGAAATTCTCACCGGCGACCTCGATCCAGAGCCCGCAGACGCCGGACTCGACCAGGCGCGTGCTGGCGGGGCGGATGACGATCGTCTTCCCCCGGAGCCCCTCCATGTGCCGGTGGAGCAGCTCCGCCGTCAAAGGATGCGGCAGGTGGAGGGCGGCTACCAGGTCGCGCGCCCGCTCCGTGCGTTTTTCGTACCTCAGGCTGTGTTCCCCACTCACTGCGCCACGGCAACCCCCTTCGAGGGACGCCGGATCGGCGTTGGACATGTCTAACAGGTGATAACGTGAATCTCGGTTGGACATGTCTACGCTACCGGGTCGGAGGGCCCGCAGTCGCCATGGGGAGCCAACCATTCACGCTCCTTTCGGAGTGTTCACGCGCACAGTCTCACCGGGGCGACACCGAAGGGGAACGGGGTGTCCACCCGGTGAGGCGGTGCGTGCAGAACTCCGGCGGGCGACGACTCAAATCGGCGAGTCGAACTGCGGAATGCTCAGTATCAGATTCGGGTGCCCACGTCTGCCCCCAGTCTGGGCTGCGGAATCCGCAATAGGGTGGAGCGACGAAAAGACCTGTTGAACCGCGTACTCGACCCGAACAGAGGATGCCCCGTGACAACACTTTTGGACGACGCCATCCACTTCGCGCGCGTCGCGTACTCCAGCCACCGCGACGATTTCGGTCGGCTGGCCATCGAGCATCCGCTTCGCGTGATGGATGCCCTCGCGAGCGACGACAACAGGCTCGTCGCCGTGCTGCACGACACCCTCGTCAACTCGGTCGCCACCCTCAGCGACCTCCGCGCATTCCTGCCGAACCGCCTTCTGATGGCCGTCAGCGCCCTCGGCAACATCGACGAGGACACGGACGGGATCTCCCTGCAGCAGATCCTGGCCGACCCGATCGCGCTCACGGTGAAGCTCGCGTGCATCGCGGACCTGTCCGATCCGGCCCGCCTGGCCGACCTCGACCCGTTCACCCGGCGGAGCCGGGAATCGCACGCCGTGTCGGCCGCGCTGGCGCTGGGAACGACCCTCCCCGCCGTGCGCGCCCTGATGGTGCCCGCCGGCGTGCAGCACTGACGCCGGATCCTCAAGAAAGGCCCCGCACCCCGTGTGACACGGGGTGCGGGGCCTTTCCAGGAGAGGTGTCAGCTCTTGGCGTACGCCGGGTGAACTTCATTGTGGGCATCGCCGACGCGGTGCACACGGATGTCGTTCGTGGAACCGGCGATTCCGGGAGGGGATCCGCTGATGACGACGACCTTGTCACCGAGCTGAGCCAGGCCCTGCCCGAGCAGGATGTCGTCCACCTGTCCGAACATGGCGTCCGTGTGCGTGACCCGGTCCACCAGGTAGGTCTGGATTCCCCAGGTCAGCGCGAGGCGACGGCGGATGCCGGGCTCGGGCGTGAAGGCCAGCATCGGGATCTTCGACCGCAGACGCGACATCCGCCTTGCCGAGTCGCCGGACTCCGTGAAGATGCACAGGAACTTCGCTTCGACGAACTCGGCGACCTCGATGGCTGCGAGGGTGATCGCGCCACCCTGCGTGCGGGGTTTGTTCGTCAGCGGGGCGATGCGCTCCAGTCCGTGGTCCTCCGTCGACGCAACAATGCGCGCCATCGTCTGGACCGTCACGACGGGGTATTCGCCGACGCTGGTCTCACCACTGAGCATGACCGCGTCAGCGCCGTCGAGCACGGCGTTCGCGACGTCGGACGTTTCGGCCCGCGTCGGGACCGGGCTGTGGATCATCGATTCCAGCATCTGCGTGGCCACGATGACCGGCTTCGCCATGCGGCGGGCCAGTTCGACGGCATGCTTCTGCACGATCGGGACGGCCTCGAGCGGCAGTTCGACGCCCAGGTCGCCACGGGCGACCATGATGGCGTCGAAGGCGTCGACGATGCCTTCGAGGTTTTCCACGGCCTGCGGTTTCTCGATCTTGGCGATGACGGGGACACGACGGCCCTCTTCTTCCATGATCTCGTGCACGCGAGTGATGTCGGCGGCGTCACGGACGAACGACAGCGCGATCAGGTCCGTTCCGAGGCGGAGGCCCCAGCGCAGGTCCGCCTCGTCCTTTTCGGACAGGGCGGGCACGTTGACGGCGACTCCGGGCAGGTTGATGCCCTTGTTGTTGGAGACGGGGCCGGCGACGATGACCGTGGTGGTGACGACGGTGTCGTTCGTGGCCACGACCTCGACCTTGACCTTGCCGTCGTCGATGAGGAGGAAGTCGCCCGGCTTGACGTCCTGGGGCAGACCCTTGTAGGTCGTGCCGGACAGGTCGCGCGTTCCGACGACATCCTCGGTGGTGATCTTAAAAATGTCTCCGACGGCCAGTTCGTAAGGGCCGCCTTCGAACTTGCCGAGACGGATCTTCGGCCCCTGCAGGTCGACCATGACGGCGACTGCGCGGCCGGAGTCGTTCGCTGCCTTGCGCACGTTGGCGTAAACGCCCTCGTGCACCTGGTAGTCTCCGTGGCTCAGGTTCATCCGGCAGACATCTACACCGGCATCAATAAGGGCTCGAATTTGATCGTAGCTGGATGCTGCCGGCCCGAGCGTGGCGACAATTTTGGCGCGTCTCATTCTGAAAAAACTCCGGTTTCCGCGCTGTTTGGGCGCATGATTTCTGTTGTGGAACGGGAGACCACGGGGTGGTGGATCTCTTGGAATTGACTCACTGGTCAGTGACCAATCAGATTGCGAAGGCATGATCCGTCGGTTTGACCGGAGCAGGCAACTGTGTCTCGCCTTCGAGGAATTTGTCGACCGCTGCCGCAGCAGCCCGGCCTTCAGCGATCGCCCAGACGATGAGTGACTGACCGCGGCCGGCATCACCGGCAACGAAAACGCCTTCATGGCTCGTCTGGTAATTGTCGTCACGTTCGACATTACTCCGACCATCGACCGGAATGTGCAGCTGATCGGCGAGGTCGCGGGACTCCGGGCCTGTGAAACCCAGCGCCAGCAGCACGAGATCCGCGGGAATCTCACGTTCGGTTCCGGCCTTCGGCACGCGGCGCCCGTCCAGGAATTCGGTTTCGGCCACGCGGATGGCGCGCACCTCGCCGGCCTCATTGGCCAGGAACTCGACCGTCGACACCAGGAATTCGCGGTTGCCGCCCTCCTCGTGGGCGCTGGACACCTCGAACAGCGTCGGCGACAGGGGCCACGGCTGGTGCTCGGGGCGGTCCGTGCCGGGCTGACGTCCGATGGCGAGGTTGGTGACGGATGCCGCGAGCTGGCGGTGTGCCGTGCCGATGCAGTCCGCTCCGGTGTCACCGCCCCCGAGCACAACCACGTGTTTGCCCTCAGCCGTGATTTGCTGGTCGACGGTGTCGCCGGCGCCCACCTTGTTCTGCTGGACCAGGTACTCCATGGCGAAGTGCACCCCGGGGAGGTCACGGCCGGCGACGGGCAGGTCGCGTGGCACCATGGCCCCGGTGGCGATCACGACGGCGTCGTACCGGGCGCGCAGGTCGGCCCAGGTGAGGTCGACGCCGATGTTCACGCCCGCACGGAAGCGGGTGCCCTCGGCGGTCATCTGAGCCAGGCGAGCCTCGAGGTGCTTCTTCTCCATCTTGAAATCGGGAATGCCGTAGCGCAGCAGCCCGCCGATGCGGTCGTCTCGCTCGAAGACCGCCACGGTGTGACCGGCGCGGGTGAGCTGCTGGGCCGCCGCGAGGCCGGCCGGGCCGGAGCCGACGACGGCAACGGTCTTTCCGGTGAGCCGTCCCGGCGGCTGCGGCTGGACCCAGCCGTTGGCGAACGCCTGGTCGATGATGGACACCTCGACCTGCTTGATGGTGACCGGCGGCTGGCTGATGCCCAGCACGCACGACGACTCGCAGGGCGCGGGGCAAAGCCGCCCGGTGAACTCCGGAAAGTTGTTGGTGGTGTGCAGGCGTTCGATGGCCTGCCGGCCCTCGTCCCGCCAGGTGAGGTCGTTCCACTCGGGGATGATGTTGCCCAGCGGGCAGCCCTGCTGGCAGAACGGCACGCCGCAGTCCATGCACCGTCCAGCCTGGCGTTTCAGCTGCGCGGCATCACCCTGCTCGTAGACCTCTTTCCAGTCCATGAGTCGCACGGACACGGGACGACGCGCGGGAAGCTCACGCTCAGTCGTCTTGAGGAATCCCTTCGGATCAGCCATTGGTTACCTCCAGAATGCGGCTCCAGACAACGTCTCCATCGGGGTCGAGCCCCTCGGTGACGGCGTTCTGCCTGGTGGCCAGGACGGCCGCGTAGTCGCGCGGCAGCACCTTGACGAATGTGGACATGGTGGTTTCGAGGTCGGACAGCAGCCGCGACGCCAGAACCGACTCGGTCTGGTCCCGGTGCTGTTCGAGCAGGTCCTGAACGATCTCACGGTCGGCGCCGCCGAGCGGAAGCAGCGTCAGTTCGCCCGAGTCGAGGGCCTGGCGGTTGACGTTCTCGGTGCGGAGGCCGTACACGTAGGCCGTTCCCCCGGACATGCCGGCCCCGAGGTTGCGCCCGGTCTCACCCAGCACGACGGCCAGTCCGCCGGTCATGTATTCGAGGGCGTGGTCCCCGACCCCCTCGACGACGGCGGTGGCACCGGAGTTGCGCACCAGGAACCGCTCCCCCACGATGCCGCGGATGAACATGCTGCCCTGGGTGGCTCCGTAGCCGATGACATTGCCGGCGATCACGTTCTGTTCGGCCGGGAACAGACTGCCCCGGTCGGGTCGCACGGTGATCTGTCCGCCGGAGAGCCCCTTGCCGACGTAGTCGTTCGAGTCGCCCTCCAGGCGCAGGGTGATGCCACCGGGAAGGAAGGCGCCGAACGACTGTCCCGCACTGCCGGTCAGGGTGACGTCGATCGACCCGGCGGGCAGGCCCTGTGCACCGTGGCGCATGGTGACCCGGTGCCCGAGCATGGTGCCGACGGCCCGTTCGGTGTTGCGGATGGGCAGGGTGATCCTGACCTGGCCGCCGTGTTCGAGCACACTGGCGCTCTGCCGGATGAGTTCGTTGTCGAAGTGGAGCTCGAGTTCGTGTTCCTGTTCGCGGCCGGACTGGCGCGGCTCGTCGGCCGAGAAGTCAGGGCCGACCAGGATCGGAGCCAGGTCGAGCCCCGACGCCTTCCAGTGGGCGAGGGCACCGTTCACATCCAGGACCTCGCGGTGCCCGATGGCCTCGTCCAGGCTGCGGAATCCGAGTTCGGCGAGGTACTCCCGCACCTCCTGGGCGATGAACTCGAAGAAGTTGACCACGTGCTCCGCCTTGCCCGTGAACCGCTTTCGCAGCTCCGGGTTCTGGGTGGCGACGCCGACGGGACAGGTGTCGAGGTGGCAGACGCGCATCATCACGCACCCTTCCACGATCAAGGGAGCAGTGGCGAAACCGAATTCCTCGGCGCCGAGCAGGGCGCCGATGATGACGTCACGGCCCGTCTTCAACTGGCCGTCCACCTGCAGCACGACCCGGTCGCGCATGCCGTTGAGCATGAGGGTCTGCTGGGTCTCGGCGAGGCCGAGTTCCCACGGGGTGCCCGCGTGTTTGAGTGAGTTCAGCGGGCTCGCCCCGGTTCCGCCGTCATGGCCGGAGATCAGGATCACGTCCGAGAGTGCCTTGGCCACCCCGGCGGCCACCGCTCCGATGCCGGACTGGCTGACCAGCTTGGTGTGGATTCGTGCCTCGGGGTTCGCGCGCTTGAGGTCGAAGATCAGCTGTTTGAGATCCTCGATCGAGTAGATGTCGTGGTGGGGAGGCGGCGAGATCAGGCCGACCCCGGCGGTCGCGTGCCGGGTGCGGGCGATCCACGGGTAGACCTTGGTCGGCGGCAGCTGGCCGCCCTCGCCCGGCTTGGCCCCCTGGGCGAGCTTGATCTGGATGTCGTCGGCGTGGGAGAGGTACATGCTCGTGACGCCGAACCGGCCGGAGGCCACCTGCTTGACCGCGCTGCGGCGCTCGGGGTCAAGCAGGCGGTCGAGGTCTTCGCCGCCCTCGCCCGTGTTTGATTTGCCGCCGAGACGGTTCATCGCGATCGCGAGGGTCTCGTGCGCCTCGGCCGAGATCGAGCCGTAGCTCATGGCCCCGGTCGCGAAACGCTTCACGATCGACGCCACGGATTCCACCTCGTCCAGCGGTACGGCGTGCCGTTTGCCGGTGTTGAAGGTGAACATGCCGCGCAGGGTCATCAGGCTCGACGCCTGGTCGTCGACGAGTTTGGTGTACTCGCGGAAGATGTCGTAGCGGCGCGTGCGGGTGGAGTGCTGCAGCCGGAAGATGGTGTCCGGGTTGAACAGGTGCGGGGATCCTTCCCGGCGCCACTGGTACTCGCCGCCGGTCGCGAGGCGTTCGTGGGCGGTGACGGCCGCGTCCTCCGGGTACGCCGCCGCGTGCCGGGCCTCGTTCTCGGCCGCGATGACCTCGATGCCGATGCCGCCGAGCTTGCTGGTGGTGCCGGTGAAGTACTGGTCGATGAAGTCCTGGCTGAGGCCGACGGCCTCGAAGGTCTGGGCGCCGGCGTAGGACGACACGGTGGAGATGCCCATCTTGGACATGATCTTGAGCACGCCCTTGCCGAGGGCCTTGATCACATTGCGCACGGCCTGCTCCGGCGTGCCGGTGGTGATGAATCCGCTGCGCACGAGGTCCTCGCAGGTTTCCATCGCGAGGTACGGGTTGACCGCGGAGGCGCCGTAGCCGATCAGGAGGGCAACATGGTGCACCTCGCGCACGTCACCGGCCTCGACCACGATGCCGACCTTCATCCGGTTCTCGGTGCGGATCAGGTGGTGGTGCACGGCGGCGATCATCAGCAGCGACGGAATCGGCGCGAAATCCTTGTTGGAATCTCGGTCCGAGAGCACGAGGAACATCGCGCCCTCGTCGATGGCAGCGTCGGCCTCGGCGCACATCTCCTCGATGCGTGCGGCGAGGGCGTCAGGGCCGTCCTCGAACCGGTAGAGGCCGCGGATGGTCGTGGTGGTGCGGCTGCCGGGGACGGGGTCCATGTGCTGGATCTTGGCCAGCTCGTCGTTGTCGATGACGGGGAAGTCGAGCACGACCTGCCGGGCGTGCTCGGGGCCGACCGACAGCAGGTTGCGCTCCGGGCCGAGACCGAGCCGGAGCGAGGTGACGACCTCCTCGCGGATCGAGTCCAGCGGCGGGTTGGTCACCTGCGCGAACTGCTGCGTGAAGTAGTCGAAGATCAGCCGCGGCCGGTCGCTGAGCACGGCGATGGGAGTGTCGGAGCCCATCGCGCCGAGCGGTTCCCCGCCGGTGCGGGCCATCGGTGCGAGCAGGATCCGCACCTCTTCCTCGGTGTAGCCGAACGTGCGCTGGCGACGCACGACGGATGCCGGCGGGTGCACGATGTGCTCCCGGTCGGGCAGGTCCTTCAGGTTAATCCGTCCGGCATCCAGCCAGGTGCCCCAGGGTTCGCTGGCGGCGAGTTCAGCCTTGATCTCGTCGTCTTCGATCAGCCTTCCGGCGACTGTGTCCACGAGGAACATCTTTCCAGGACGGAGCCGGCCCTTGCGCACCACGCGCGCGGGGTCGATGTCGAGCACCCCGATCTCGCTCGCGAGTACGACCAGGCCGTCATCGGTGATCAGGTACCGGCCGGGGCGCAGCCCGTTGCGGTCCAGGGTCGCGCCGACGAGCGAACCGTCGGTGAAGACGATGGCCGCCGGACCGTCCCACGGCTCCATCAGCATGGAGTGGTACTCGTAGAACGCGCGGCGATCCTCGTCGAGGTCGGTCTGGTTCTCCCAGGCCTCCGGCACCATCATCATCACGGCGTGCGGGAGCGAACGCCCGGAGAGGCTGAGCAGCTCCACGACCTCGTCGAACGAGGCGGAGTCGCTGCCACCGGGGGTGACGATCGGCAGCAGCGGGGCGAGGTCGCCGAGCAGCTCGGATTCGAGCTGGGACTGGCGCGCCTGCATCCAGTTGCGGTTGCCCTGCACCGTGTTGATCTCACCGTTGTGGGCGAT
The DNA here is from genome assembly GCF_004403545.1 of Cryobacterium sp. TmT2-59. Lineage (NCBI taxonomy): Bacteria > Bacillati > Actinomycetota > Actinomycetes > Micrococcales > Microbacteriaceae > Cryobacterium > Cryobacterium sp. TmT2-59. The sequence goes on from NZ_SOGM01000073.1 coordinate 45,326, forward strand.
CATGCGGAACGGCTGGGCCAGCGGCCAGGACGGGAACGTGTTCGTCGAGTACCGGGAGTGCACGAGCGCGAGCTTCGAGACGAAACGCGGGTCGGACAGGTCAGGGTAGAACGGCTCCAGCTGCAGCGTGGTGACCATGCCCTTGTAGACCATGGTCCGGCACGACAGGGAGGCGAAGTAGATCTCCAATTCGCGTTCGGAACGCTTCCGGAGCCGCACGGCCTGGCGGTCCAGGACGATGTCGCCCAGCGTCTCTCCGGCCTCCGTCGTCCGGCTGCTCTGCACGAACAGCTGCTGGATCGCGGGCATCGCCGCGCGGGCCAGGTTGCCGACCTCGTCGGGGCGGACCGGCACCTCGCGCCAGCCCAGGATGACCAGGCCCTCTTCCAGGGCGATCCGGGAAATCTGACGCTTGATGCCACTCCTGGCGGTTGGGTTGGTCGGCAGGAACACGTTGCCGACCGCGTAGCGGCCCGCGACCGGCAGGGCGAAGTCGGTGACGGCGCGCAGGAATTCATCGGGGACCTGCGTGATGATGCCCGCCCCGTCACCGGTGCCGGCGTCGGACCCGACGGCGCCGCGGTGCTCGAGGTTGCGGAGCGCATCGAGGGCGAGGGTGATGATGTCATGCCCGGCGGACCCGCGCAGGGTGGCCACCATGGCGAGGCCACAGGCATCGCGTTCGTCGGCAGGGTTGTACAGTCCTTGCGACTCCGGCACACTGCTGAAGCGCGAGAAGAGGGGTGTTTGCGGCATGGGACCGTCCTCAGGAAGATGACTGGCAAGTGGGGACGACGCTGGCCCGCTCAGGTATACATGTGCGCGGCGGCCCGTCATACCGGGACACAAGCCGTGGTCCAGGCTGAAGGCTACCTGGGCCTAGAGGCGCGAGTTGCTGGTGCTTGTGGCTGCAACGTCGTCAGATTCGGCGGGGGTTGCGGCTTCATCACCGTGATCCTCTGAGTCCGAGTCAAACTCATCAGATTCTACCTCAGCGTCGGAGCCCTTCCACTCGCGGCCCGGAACATAGGGGCTGACCTCGACGCCGGTGTGGCGTCGGGTCTGCACCGCGATGAGGATGATTCCGAGCAGGATGGCGGCAAAGGCAGCCCAGATGTTGGTACGGATGCCGAGGAAGATCTCACTCGGATCGACCCGGATCGACTCGAAGAAGCTACGCCCGACGCCGTACCAGATCAGGTAGACGCCGAAGGCCTTGCCCCAGCGCAGGGTGAGCTTGCGTTCGAGCAGCAGGATCACGGCGACGCCGAGGAAGTTCCAGATCATCTCGTAGAGGAACATGGGGTGGAACAGGGTGTCGGCGGGCAGCCCGAGGGGGAAGGCCTGGTTGGTAGATTCGATCTGCAGTCCCCAGGGCAGGGTGGTCGGCAGTCCGAAGAGCTCGTGGTTGAACCAGTTGCCGAGGCGTCCCAGGGCCTGCGCGACGAGCATGCCGGGAGCGAGGGCGTCGGCGAAAGACCAGAAGCGCACCCCGGCCATGCGGCAGCCGATGAACGCGCCGACGGCCCCACCGAGGAGCGCTCCGAAGATGGCGTTGCCGCCGTTCCAGATGGCGAAGACCTCCAGCGGGTCGGCGCCCTCGTAGAAGTAGTCGCCGGGGTGGGTGAGCACGTGGTAGAACCGGGCGCCCACGATTCCGAGCGGTACCGCCCAGAGAATGATGTCCAGGACCACTCCCGGCTCGCCGCCGCGCTGGGTCAGGCGGCGGGAGGTCATCACGGTCGCCGCGATGATCCCGGCGAGGATGCATAGGGCGTAGGCGTGGATGGTGAACGGTCCGAGCGTGAAGGAACTCCACTCGGGGCTCGGGCTCGGAATGCTCAGAGGTATAAACACCTGGGGACTACCTTTCATCGTGGCGTCGGCCACCCGGGGGCGAACGATCGACCGCCGGGGTCAATTTACCCTAGCTGGCGGGCCGGATCTCCCGCGCGCCGGCCGCGAGCTCACGGGCGAGGGCGGCGACTGCCGGCACTCCCCCGTCGGAGAGCGCCTTGACGAGGGCGGATCCGACGATGGCGCCGTCCGCGTAGCCGAGGATCTCGCGAACCTGTTCCGGCGTGGAGATGCCGAGGCCGACGCACGCGCTGGTCGAGCCGGCGGCCCGCAGCCGGTCGATCAGGATGCGGGCGGCGGAGTCGACGTCGCCGCGGGCACCGGTGATCCCCATGGTGGACACGGCGTAGACGAAGCCGCGGCTCGCCTCGACGGCCTGCTTCAGGCGGGCGTCCGAGGAGGACGGAGCGGCCAGGAACACCCGGTCGAGACCGGTGCGTTCGCTCGCGGCGACCCAGTCCGCCGAGTCGTCGGGAATCAGGTCGGGCGTGATCAGGCCGGCGCCGCCCGCGGCGAGCAGGTCATCGGCGAAACGATCGACCCCGTACTGCACGATGGGGTTCCAGTAGGTCATCACCAACACGGGCACGTCGACCTGCGCGGTGATCGCGGCCACGGCTTCGATGCCGTGGCGCAGCCGGAAACCGTTCGCCAGGGCCCTCTGGGTGGCGGCCTGGATGACCGGGCCGTCCATCACCGGGTCGGTATACGGCAGGCCGAGCTCGAGGATGTCGACGCCGTTGTCGGCCAGGGCCACGGCCGCGTCGATGCTCTCGGAGAGCGTGGGGAATCCGACCGGCAGATACCCGATCAGGGCGCCGCCGCCCTCGGAGCGGCGCCGCGCGATGGTGGCCTCGACCGTGCTGCCGCCCGCTGCCGGGTGGCGCGCTGCCGGGTTGCCTGTTGCCGGGTTGCCTGTCACTGCCGAGTTGCTCATAGCTGTTCCGCGCCCTTGTCGAGCAGGTCGAAGTACCGACCCGCGGTTTCCATGTCCTTGTCGCCGCGGCCGGACAGGTTGACCAGGATGGTGGCGTCGGGGCCGAGCTTTTTGCCGAGGTCGAGGGTTCCGGCGAGGGCGTGTGCCGACTCGATGGCCGGGATGATGCCCTCGGTTCGACTGAGAAGGCGCAGGGCGCTCATCGCCTCGGCGTCCGTGACCGGCAGGTAGGTGGCACGGCCGATGCTCGCCAGCCACGAATGCTCCGGGCCGACGCCCGGGTAGTCCAGGCCGGCGGAGATCGAGTGCGACTCCACGGTCTGGCCGTCTTCGTCCTGCAGGAGGAAGCTGCGCGCGCCGTGCAGGATGCCGGGACGTCCCTTCGTGATCGTCGCGGCGTGGCGGAGGGTTTCCGCGCCCTCCCCGCCGGCCTCGTAGCCGTACAGGGCGACGTCGGGGTCGTCCAGGAACGCGTGGAAGATGCCCATGGCGTTGGAGCCGCCGCCGACGCAGGCGGTGACAGCATCGGGCAGGCGGCCGGTGAGGTCGAGGACCTGCTGGCGGGCCTCCTCGCCGATGATCTTCTGGAAGTCGCGCACCATGGCCGGGAACGGGTGCGGGCCGGCCACGGTCCCGAAGATGTAGTTGGTGGTCTCGACGTTGGTCACCCAGTCGCGCATGGCCTCGTTGATGGCGTCCTTGAGGGTGCGGGAGCCGGTCGTGACCGACACGACCTCGGCACCGAGCAGGCGCATCCGTGCCACGTTCAGGGCCTGCCGCTCCGTGTCCACCTCGCCCATGTAGACCACGCAGTCGAGGCCGAACAGGGCGGCCGCGGTGGCGGTGGCCACCCCGTGCTGGCCGGCGCCGGTCTCGGCGATCACGCGGGTCTTGCCGATCCGCTTGGTCAGCAGGGCCTGCCCGAGCACGTTGTTGATCTTGTGCGAGCCGGTGTGGTTGAGGTCTTCCCGCTTGAGGATGATGCGGGCGCCGCCGGCGTGCGCGGCGAACCGCGGCACCTCGGTGATGATGGAGGGCCGACCGGTGTAGCTGCGGTGCAGTTCGGTCAGCTCGGCCGCGAATGCGGGGTCCTGACGGGCCAGCGCGTACTCGCTGGTGAGTTCGTCGAGGGCCGCGACGAGGGATTCCGGCACGAACCTCCCGCCGAATTCACCGAAGTAGGGGCCCGCCTGCGCCCGGAGGGATTCTGAGTCGAGTGGGGAGGACATTCAAACCGCCAGGAATTCGGTGAGGGTGCGGATGGGATCGTTGGTGACGAGGGCTTCGCCGACGAGCACGACGTCGGCGCCGGCCGCGCGATAGTGTGCCACGTCCGCGGCCGTCTTGACAGCGGATTCGGCGACCCGGACAACGCCGGAGGGGATCCGGCCGGCCAGCCGGCCGAACAGGTCCTGGTCCAGCTCGAAGGTCGTCAGGTCGCGGGCGTTCACGCCGACCAGGCTCGCGCCGATATCGAGGGCTCGGTCGACCTCGTCGGCGCTGTGGGTTTCGACCAGGGCGGTCATGCCCAGTTCGCGCACGAGGTCGTGCAGGGAGACCAGTGTGGCCTGGTCCAGGGCCGCCACGATCAGCAGCACCATGTCGGCGCCCGCGGCCCGGGCTTCGAAGACCTGGTACGGAAGCCCGATGAAGTCCTTGCGGAGCACCGGAATCTGCACGGCCGAACGCACCTGCTCCAGGTCGGAGAGCGACCCGAGGAACTTGCGGCCCTCGGTGAGGACGCTGATCGCGCTGGCGCCGCCGAACTCGTAGGAGACGGCGAGTGCCGCGGGATCGGAGATCTCGGCCAGGGTTCCCCGGGAGGGGCTGGCCCGCTTGACCTCGGCGATGATCTTGACGCGTGGCGCCGGGGCGAGCACCGACAGGGCATCGATGGCCGGCGCCCGGATGAGGGCCGCCGCCTGGACGACGTCGAAGGAACGGGTGACGCGACGCGCTTCCGCGTCGGCGACCGCCCCGGCTAGAAGATCAGACAGCACTCGACTAGTGACCCTGGTGCGAGGACTCGTGCTCGGCCACGCCGTAGCCGACCTTGGCGAGCACCCAGCCGGTGAGCAGACCGACGACCAGAAGACCGGCGGATGCCCAGACGAGCCATTCCACCGCGAGGAAGAACGCGACGGTCCCGATCGCGATGGCCAGCAGCATGATGGTCACGGCGGTCCAGGCGGCGATCGAATGGCCTTCGCCAGGGTCTACCGATTCGAAGCTCATGGTTCTCCTTTTGTGCGTTGACGGGCAAAACAAGTCTAGCGGCCTCAGGGTTCCCCGGCCTTCTCGTGCAGCTTCGCGCTGCGGCGATTCAGGTCTCGATTGGCACCGGAGTCAGCGCTGTGCCGTGGGGTCTTCTCCGCGGCTCAAGCCGTCCCAGTCGTCGACGGCGTCGTGCCCGGTGTCGACGCCGGCGGCCGCGGCGTCCGTCCCGCCGGTGGAATCGGCCGGGGCGAAGCGCACGGCCTGGTAGCGGGTCGTCGGTCCGGGCCAGCGGCGGGCGGTGACCAGGACGCTGACGCCCACGGCGGCCATCACGACGCCGGCGAGCAGCGCCAGGTACGGCCACGGCGTCGCTACTGCGGAGACCACCCCGTCCAGGACGGACTCCCTGCCCGAGACCCCGGTGGCCTTGGTGATGGCACCCGCGCTGGCCGCGGCCGGACCGGTGACTGCGGTGAGCGCCGCCAGAAAAACGGAGAGCCCGAGCAGCACCTCCAGGAGGCCCAGAACGAACCGGATCACCGGGCCGGCGATCGTGAGGGCGCCGGCGAGGGCGAGCCCGGCCATGGCCAGGGCGGTGAGTGCCGGCGACGCGGTCGCGCCCGTCACCTCGAGGCTCTGCCGGGCGGTGCCGGACTGTGCCACGACGGCGTTCACCCAGGTCTGCGTCCAGGCGAGCAGGGCCAGTCCGCTGGCCAGCAGCACGACCAGGACGTGGGCGAGCTTGAGCCGCCGGGAAGAGGGCATCTAGCGCACCCTCTTCATCGCGTTGGCCACGGCGACGGCCCGGAGCGGGGCGGCGGCCTTGTTCTGCGATTCCTGGTACTCCGAGGCGGGGTCGGAATCGGCGACCAGGCCACCGCCGGCCTGCACCCGGGCGACGCCGTTCATGATCGTGGCGGTGCGGATGGCGATGGCCAGGTCCGCGTCGCCGGCGAAGCCGAAGTAGCCGACCACTCCCCCGTACACGCCGCGCTGGGCCGGTTCGAGGTCGTCGATGATCTCCAGCGCCCTCGGTTTCGGCGCCCCCGAGAGGGTGCCGGCCGGGAAGGTGGCCCGGAACACGTCGATGGCCGACCGGTTCGGCAGCAGGTTGCCTTCCACCGAGGACACCAGGTGCATGATGTGGCTGAACCGTTCGATCCGCATGAACTCGGTGACCTCCACCGAGCCGGCGGCGCACACCTTGAGCAGGTCGTTGCGGGCGAGGTCGACGAGCATCAGGTGCTCGGCGCGTTCCTTCGGGTCGCCGGCCAGCTCTGTCTCGAATGCGGCATCGGCTTCCGGGGTCGCCCCGCGGGGCTTCGAGCCGGCGATGGGGTGAGTGAAGACCCGGTCGTTCTGCACCTTGACGAGTGCCTCCGGGGAGGAACCGACGATCCAGTAGCCGTCCCCGGCCGGTGACTCGAGGCTGAGCAGGTACATGTACGGGGACGGGTTGAGGCTGCGCAGCACCCGGTACACGTCGATCGGGTCGGCCGTGCATTCCTGGTCGAACCTCTGGGAGATGACGACCTGGAACACGTCGCCGGCGACGATGTGGTCCTTGGCGACGTCGACCGAGGCGAGGAAATCCTCCCGCTTCGTGCGGTTGGCGGGGCTGGCGGGCGTGGACAGGTCGACCTCGGCCAGCCAGGCCTCCGAGGGCTCGGCCAGCCGTGTCTGCAGCGCATCCAGACGGTGCTGCGCCGACGCCCACAGGACGTCCGGGGTGTCGAACCCGTCGTTGAGCACGTTGGCGATCAACTGCACGGTGCCGTACTTGTGGTCGATCACGACGAGGTCGGCCACGAAGCTGAAGGCCTGGCCCGGCACCTCGTAGTCGGCGGGCGGGCGATTCGGCAGGTGCTCGATCTGCCGGATCGCCTCCCAGCCGATGAAACCGACCAGACCGCCGGTGAGGGGCGGGTGCCCCGGCATTTTCGGCGTCTCCCACCGGGCGTGGAGCGCGGCCAGCGCCGCCAGGGGTCCGAGGTCGACGACGTCGCCGAGCGCGCGGGCGGCCGACATGCCGTAGTCGAGCCAACGGGCCTCGTCGCCCTGCTGGGTGAGTACACCGAAGGAGGACACTCCCACGAAGGAGAACCGCGACCAGATGCCGCCCTGCTCCGCGGACTCGAGCAGGAAGCTGCCCGGCCGGCCGGCCGCCAGCTTGCGGTAGATGCCGACCGGGGTCTCCCCGTCGGCGAACAGTTCGCGTACCACGGGGATCACGCGGTGCTCGGTCAGGAGGGCGGAGAACCGCTCCGGCGTGGTGGATGCGGCCGCCGTGGAACCGGCGGGGCTGGTGTCATCCGTTGCCATGGTCATTCCTTCGGCTGGTCGGCGTTTTCGATGGACCCGGCGGGCCGGCTCGGGCGAGCGCCGGCCACGACCTCGATGCCCCGGCCCACGAAGCAGGTGCGGGTGCCGGTGTGGCAGGCCGCTCCGACCTGGTCTACCTGCACGAGGAGGGTGTCGGCGTCGCAGTCAAGCGCGGCGGACTTCACGTACTGGCCGTGCCCGGACGTGTCGCCCTTACGCCAGTATTCCTGGCGGCTGCGGGACCAGAAGGTCACGCGCCCTTCGGTCAGGGTGCGGCGCATGGCCTCCCGGTTCATCCAGCCCAGCATCAGCACCTCGCCGGTGTCCCACTGCTGCACCACCGCCGGCAGCAGTCCGTCGGAGTTGAAGACGGCGCGTTGGAGGGCCTCGTCCGGGGCGGAGAGCTGGGGGGTCGACGACTGGTCGGTCATTGCGGGGCCGTTTCGGATCGGGTGGGGCGCGGCATGTCAGCGCACCGGCATTCCGGCGCGCCGCAGTTCCTGCTTGACGTCGCCGATGGTCAACTGGCCGCTGTGGAACACGGACGCCGCGAGCACGGCGTCCGCTCCCGCCGCGATGGCCGGGGGGAAGTCCTCGACCTTCCCCGCCCCGCCCGACGCGATCACCGGCACGGCGCTCAGCTCCCGCATCAGCGTGATCAGTTCGAGGTCGAACCCGGCCTTGGTGCCGTCGGCGTCGATGGAGTTCACGAGCAGTTCGCCCACCCCCAGCTCGATGGCCGTGCGCGCCCAGGCGAGCGCGTCCAGGTCGGTTTCGGTGCGACCGCCGTGAGTGGTGACGAGGAAACCGGATTCCGTTCGCCCGCTGCGTTTGACGTCGAGCGAGAGTACGAGCACCTGGGAGCCGAACCGGTCGGCGATCTCGCCGATCAGGGCCGGGCGCCTGATGGCGGCGCTGTTCACGCCGACCTTGTCGGCCCCGCTGGCCTGCAGACGCGACACGTCCTCGACACTGCGGATGCCGCCGCCGACCGTGAGCGGGATGAAGACCTGTTCCGCGGTGGCCCGAACCACGTCGTAGGTGGTGGCGCGGTTGTCGACGGTCGCGGTCACGTCGAGGAAGGTGAGTTCGTCGGCGCCCTGCTCGTAGTAGCGGCGGGCGAGTTCGACCGGGTCGCCGGCGTCACGGAGGTTCTGGAAGTTCACGCCCTTGACCACGCGGCCGTCGGCCACGTCGAGGCAGGGAATCACCCGCACCGAGAGAGTCACGTTTTTGTTCTCCGTTACCGTTTGCCGACCGACCGCGTCAGAGGCGGGCGTTGTGGATGGCGCTGATCAGGATGGCGCGCGCGCCGAGCTCGTAGAGGGCGTCCATGACGTGGTTCGTGTTCAGGCGCGGGATCATCACCCGAACGGCCACCCAGTCCGGGTCGTGCAGGGACGACACCGTGGGCGACTCGATGCCCGGCGCCAGCAGGCAGGCGTCGTCGAGGAGCGTCAGGGGGATGTCGTAGTCCATCAGCACGTACTGGCGGGCGACGAGCACGCCCTGCAGCCGGCGCAGCAGGGTCGCGATGCCGGGCTTGTCGTTTTCGGAGCTGATCAGCACGGCGGTGGACTGCAGGATGACCGGGCCGAAGATCTCCAGGCCGGCCTTGCGCAGGGTGGTGCCGGTGGAGACCACGTCGGCGACGGCATCCGCCACGCCCAGCTGCACGGCGGACTCGACGGCGCCGTCGAGGGGAACCAGGTGCACCTCGACGTCGTGCCCGGCGAGGAAGGTCTCGACCAGTCCGGGGTAGCTCGTCGCGACGCGCAGTCCGGACAGGTCGGCCAGGGTGGAGAAGCGGCCGGCCGGTCCGGCGAAGCGGAACGTGGAGTCGCCGAAGTCGAGGCTGGCGATCTCCTGGGCGGTGGAGCGCGAGTCGAGCAGCAGGTCGCGGCCGGTGATACCCACGTCGAGGGCGCCGGAGCCGACGTAGGTCGCGATGTCCCGCGGGCGCAGGTAGAAGAACTCGACGTCGTTCAGCGGGTCGGAGACCACGAGGTCGCGCGGGTCACGGCGACCGGTGTAGCCGGCCTCGTGCAGCATCTGGGCGGCGGTTTCGGACAGCGAGCCCTTGTTGGGCACGGCAATTCTCAGCATGGGATCACTCTCTGCGTTTGGAAGAATCTTTGCGGGCTCGGAAACGATCGGCTGCTACAGATGCCGGTAGACGTCGGCGGGGGTGAGCCCCTTCGCCAGCATCATCACCTGCACGTGGTACAGCAGCTGGCTCATTTCGGCCGCCGCCTCGTCGTCGCTCTGGAACTCGGCAGCCATCCAGACTTCGGCGGCTTCCTCCACGATCTTCTTGCCGATGGCATGCACGCCGGCATCGAGCTCGCGCACGGTCCCCGAGCCCTCCGGCCGAGTCCGGGCTTTGTCGCTCAGTTCAGCAAACAGGTCGTCGAAAGTCTTCACCTGTCTAGGGTACTAGTGCGCGTGCGGGTGTTCGTTCGCGGCGGCGCGCAGCAGGGCGATCTGCTTCGCCGGGTCGGGCGAGTTGAACACGCTGGAGCCCGCCACGAAGGTGTTGGCCCCGGCCTCGGCGGCGATCACGATCGTCTCCTCGGTGATTCCGCCGTCGACCTGCAGCCAGACGTCCAGGCCGGTCTTATTCACGGCCTCGGACAGGGTGCGGAGTTTGCGCATGGTGGAGGGCATGAAGCTCTGGCCGCCGAAGCCGGGTTCGACGGTCATGATCAGCACCTGGTCGAACTCGGGCAGCAGCTCGAGGTAGGGCTCGATGGCCGTGCCGGGCTTGAGGGCGATGCCGGCCCGGGCGCCGATCTGGCGGAGCCTCCGGGCCAGGGCGACCGGGTTGGTGGTGGCCTCGGCGTGGAAGGTGACCGAGAACGCCCCGGCCTCCGCGTAACCCGGTGCCCAGAGTTCCGGGTTTTCGATCATCAGGTGCAGGTCGAACGGAAGCGGGGACACCTGCGCCAGCCGGTCGACCACGGGCGGCCCGAACGTCAGGTTGGGCACGAAGTGGTTGTCCATGATGTCGACGTGCACCAGGTCAGCCGAGCGGATGCGGCCGAGGTCACGTTCGAGATTGGCGAAATCGGCGGCGAGAATGCTGGGGTTAATCCTGGTGACCATGTTTTCACCCTACTGCGGTGAGCCACTCTGGAGTGGCGGAGGGTCCCGGCCCTCGCAGCGGCGCAAATCCAGGCGGGCCCGACCCGCCCGACCCGCCCGAACGAATTCGACGGAGATTTTGCCGGAATCGGCCCCAAACACACCTGAAAACACGGTTTTAGACCAGAATCTCCGTCGAATTGGTTCGACACCGGTGCACCGGATCGAGCCGGAGGCACCGGCTATGCGGTGCGCTCGAGCAGCGTGATGAACATGGCGTCGGTGCCGTGGCGGTGCGGCCAGAGTTGCACGCTGTGGCCGTCGTCGGGGAGGTCAAGCTCGGAGCTGCTCAGCCCCTGCAGCACGGCGGCAGTGTCGAGGGTGTGTACCCGGTCGCCCCACTTCTTGAGGGCGGACGCGACGATCCCGCGGGTTTCCGCGATGTGCGGCGAGCAGGTGACGTAGGCGAGGATGCCGCCGGGCTTGAGGGCGCCGAGGGCCGCGTCGATCAGGCCGGACTGCAGGTCGGAGAGCTCGGCGACGTCCTTGGGCTGCTTGCGCCAGCGCGCTTCCGGGCGGCGGCGCAGCGCGCCGAGCCCGGTGCACGGAGCGTCGAGGAGGATCCGGTCGAATTCCTCGGGGTGCGCGTCGGCGAAGGTGGTGCCGTCCTGCTCCCAGACCGCCACATCGGTCGGGACGGCGGCCAGAGCCTTGCGCACGAGTGTGGCCCGGGCCGGGACGAGTTCGTTGGCGACGAGGTGGGCTCCCCCGCCCAGCGCTTCGGCGGCCAGCAGCGCGGCCTTGCCGCCGGGGCCCGCGCAGAGGTCGAGCCAACGCTCTCCCGGTGCGATCGGCCGGGCCCGGCTGAGGCTGAGGGCGGCCAATTGGGAACCCTCGTCCTGCACCCGGACGCGGCCGTCGCTGTCCTGCATTATGTGCAGGGGGTCGCCGCCGGCGAGCACGAAGCCGGCCGGCGAGAACGCGTTGGCGACGCCGAGACCCTCGGTGTCCTCCGTGTTGCTCAGGCCGGGCAGGGCCACCATGTTCACCCGGGGTGCGGCGTTGTCGGCGATCAGGAGGTCTTCCAGCTCGGCCTCGCGCCCTTCGAGGCGCAGGGACTGGCGGAACGCCCGCACCACCCAGACCGGGTGCGAGTGCTCCGCGGCGAGCCGGTCGTCCTCGCCGGTGGCCCCGGCGAGGACGCGGTCGCGCCACTCCTCGGGGGTGGAACGGGAGATGGTGCGCAGCACCCCGTTCGTGAACCCGGTGGCCGCGCGGGACCCGACCTGGCGGGCCAGTTCGACGGACTCATTGACGGCCGCGTGGGTCGCCACCCGGGTGGCGAGCAGCTGGTGCGTGCCCAGGCGCAGCACGTCGAGGATGGCCGGGTCGATCGCGGTGACCGGGCGACCGGCCGCCTCGGCGATCACCCGGTCGTAGAACCCCTGCATCCGCAGGGTTCCGTAGGTCAGCTCGGTGGCCAGCGCGGCATCCGCGGTGTTCAGGGCCGCCCGTTTGATGCGGGTGGGCAGCAGCAGGTTGGCGTAGGCGTCGGATTCCCGCACTGCGGCGATCACCTCGTAGGCGACCCGGCGGGCCGGCTGCACGAAGTCGGTGGGGGCCCGCTCCCGCCGACGCTCCTGGCGGCGCGGTTCCTGCCTCCGGTCACGGTTAAGCTCGTCGCTCATGAGGCGACCACCTCCGTCGCCGCTACTCCACGCCACCAGTCGACTGCCTTCATTGGTTTCTTTCCGGCCGGTTGCACGGTGACGAGCTCGAGGGGCTCCGTTCCCGTTCCAATCAGCACTTTCTTGTCGATCTCTCGGATCAGGCCTGCGGGGTGCGGCTCGGCCCCCGTGGCCGGGGCCACGTCGAGAAGTTTGAGGCGGGCGCCGGCGAGCTCCGTGAAGGCGCCGGGCTCCGGGGTGACGCCGCGCACGCGGCTGTACACGGCCTGCGCCGATGCGGACCAGTCGATGCGGGCATCCGCGAGGGTGAGTTTGGGGGCGAGGGTGACCTCGCCGACCTGGGCCACCGGTGAGACGACGCCGGCCTCGAGGTCATCGATCACCTGCAGCAGCAGCCGGGCGCCGCTCTCACTGAGGCCCGCGAGCAGGCTGCCGGAGGTGGCATCCGCGCCGATCGTCTCGGACGACTGGGCGAACACCGGGCCGGCGTCGAGCTCGGGCACCAGCTGGAACACGGCGGCACCGGTGAGTTCGTCCCCGGCGATGACGGCGCACTGCACGGGCGCCGCGCCGCGCCAGCGCGGTAGGAGGGAGAAGTGCAGGTTGATCCAGCCCAGTCTGGGCACCGACAGGAGCGGCTCGCGGACGAGTCCGCCGTAGGCCACGATCACCCCGAGATCGGGTTGCAGGGCGGCGATCTCCTCGGTCGCGGACGCGTCGAGGCGGTTTGCCTTCAGCAGGCGCAGCCCGCGCTCCTCGGCGGCCTGCGCCACTGGCGAGGGGGTGAGCAGGCGTTTACGGCCGAGCGGGGCATCCGCCCGGCTGATGACGGCCGCGATCTCGTGGCGGGAATCGTTCAGCAGCACCAGGCTGGGCACGGCCGCCTGGGGCGTGCCGGCGAAGACGAGTTTCATTTAGAGCAGCTCCGGGTCATCGAATCGTACTTTGAGTGTAGGCGCGGGGCGGAACGCTGCCCCCTTGGGGCGCCGACGCCGGGCCGCATTGCGCACGATGGCGGCTTTGAGGAGCCGGGCCACGTCGTCGCCGGTGCTGCCGTACGCGAAGCGCACGATGGCGCGCACGAGCGGCGCCCCCGTGCTACCCGGCCCCGCACTGCCAGGCTCCGTGCTGACCGGGCCGAGCACGTCCACGCCGTCCATCCCGGCCAGGTCGACCACGGCCACGGCGACGTCCGCGGCGGTGCCGGTGACGGATGCGACGCGCACCGCGGGCGGGAATCGCAGCTGGCGCCGGTCGTACAATTCCGCCGCGGCGAGAGCCTCGGGCTGCCAGTTGTTCAGCGACCGCGCCAGGACCCCGCCGACCCCGACCAGGATCACCGGGGCGCCCGGTCCCGCGAGGGCGGCGGCATTGGACCACCAGCGGAGGCAGTCCTCCCCGACCCGCAGGGACTCGCGGGCGAGCATCCGTTCGCCGTCCAGCAGCAGGATGGCTCGGTAGCCGCCGGTCGGGATGGGCTCCGCCCCGCGGGTGGCGATCACCAGGGCCGGTTCGGCCCCCAGCTGCTGCAGCTGATGGTCGCCGTCGGCCACGATCACCCGTGCGCCGGGGAACGCCCGGCCGAGTTCCTCGGCGGTGCGCCCGGTGCCCAGGGTGACCACCCGCAGGCTCCGGCCGTCGCAGTGCACGCAGGCCCAGTCCGCCGCGAGGGCGCCACACCAGCGGCACGACGGGGTGGCCGAAGCCGAGGCCAGGCCCAGCGGGCCTTGGCACGTGGTGCAGCGGGCGGACTTCTTGCAGCTCTGGCAGGCGAGCATGGGTGCGTAGCCCGGGCTGGCCACCTGCACCAGGACGGGGCCGTGTTTGACGGCCTCCTTGGCGGCCAGCCACGCGGCCGTGGGGATGCGCGCGGCCCGCGCCTGCGGGTCGGGCTCCGACTGGAAGTCGGTGGGGATCACCCGGGGATGCCGGTTCCGGGCCGGGTGCACCTCGGTCAGCCAGCCGATTTCGACCAGGCGCTGCACCTCCACTGTGCGGGAGTGGCCGAGGAACACCAGCGCGCAGTCGGCCTGCCCCTGGCGCACGAGGGAGGCGTCGCGGGCGTGCACATAGGGGCTGAGCGGTTCGCTGTGCAGCGGGTCCCCGTCGTCCCAGAGCGCGATCAGGCCGAGGTCATGGGCGGGCGCGTAGACCGCGGACCGGTTGCCGAGCACGATCCGCGGCGCCGGCTCGAGGCAGGCCAGGAACGCCCGATACCGGTCCGGGTTCGGCTGACGGGCGTCGACCCGGCTGACGGAGCCGGTCGGGGCAAGCTGGTCGAGGGCCGCCTGCACCTGGTCCTGGTCGCGGTAGTCCGGAACGACGAGCACCGCGCTGCGGCCGGCAGCCAGGGTCGCCACGGCCAGCTCAGCCATGGTCCGCGCCCAGAGCCCGATGGTGCGTCCGTCCGGAAGCGGCACGAGGTCGGGCACTGCGGCGACGCAGAGCCGCTGCCGGGCCAGCACGGGCGGGCCGAGTGAGTCCTGGGGGTAGTCGGTGAAGAACGCAACGGTATCCGTTGCGCTCGAAGCGTCGCCCGGCACGGCGTCGGCCCCGGCCGCCGCTCGCGCGGCCAGCCACGCCTTCTCCACCCGCACCTGCCGCGGCGGCACGGCGAGACGGATGATGTCGCTCGCGTTCCCGGCGGCCCGGTCGGCCAGTCGCCGGGCCAGCTGCCAGACCGCCGGGGTCAGCACCTGGGCCGCGGAGACCACGCCGTCGATGGGGCTGAGCGCGCCCTGGAACTCGGCACCGGCCTCGGCCTGCGCCTGTTCCGGCGCGCCCAGGACCTCGATCAGGTAGCCCTCGGCGACCCGGCTGGCCGAGCGCAGCGGCACCTTGACCCGCACGCCGGGAAGGGCGAGGTCCGCGAGCTCCGGAGGAATGCTGTAGTCGAACAGGTGGTCGAGCTGGGGAAGGGGCGAATCGATCAGCACGCGTGCCACGAGGCCGGCGCGGGTCACCGTCAGCGTCCCTGTCGTCGGCGCCGCTCCGGCCTGGTCACAACACGGCTGGTCACAACACGGCTGGTCACAACATGGCAGGTCACAGCCGGGCTGCGCTTCGCAGGTCGTCGACCCGGTCGAGTCGCTCCCAGGTGAAGTCGGGCAGTTCCCGGCCGAAGTGGCCGTAGGCGGCCGTCTGCAGGTAGATCGGGCGGAGCAGGTCGAGGGACGCGATGATCGCGGCCGGGCGGAGGTCGAAGACCTCGCGGATCGCGGCGGTGATGTCACGGTCCGGGAGGGTGCCGGTGCCGAAGGTCTCCACGTACAGCCCGACCGGGGAGGCCTTGCCGATCGCGTACGCGACCTGGATTTCGAGTCGCTCGGCGAGTCCGGCGGCCACCGCGTTCTTGGCGACCCAGCGCATCGCGTAGGCGGCGGACCGGTCGACCTTCGAGGGGTCCTTGCCGCTGAACGCTCCCCCCCCGTGCCGGCTCGAGCCACCGTAGGTGTCGATGATGATCTTGCGGCCGGTGAGGCCGGCATCACCCTGGGGGCCGCCGATCTCGAAGCGGCCGGTTGGGTTGATCAGCATGTTCAGGTCGCTGGAATCAAGCTCGACCCGGGCGAGCACGGGCCGGATGACCAGTTCTTCGACCTCGGCGCGCAGCCGTTCGTTGGAGACCGACGGCGAGTGCTGGGTGGAGAGCACGACGGTCTGCACGGTCCGCGGCGTGATGCCGTCGTAACCGATGGTGACCTGGGTCTTGCCGTCGGGACGCAGGTAGTCCAGTTCGCCGGATTTGCGCACCTCGGCCAGGCGTTCCGCGAGGCGGTGCGCGATCCAGATCGGGATCGGCATCAGCTCGGGCGTCTCGCGGGTGGCGTAGCCGAACATGATGCCCTGGTCGCCGGCTCCCTGACGGTCGAAGTCGTCGACGCTCGACTCTTCCCGGCGCTCGAAGGCGTTGTCGACGCCCTGCGCGATGTCGGGAGACTGCCCGCCGATGGAGATCTCCACACCGCAGGACCGGCCGTCGAACCACACGTCCGACGAGTCGTAGCCGATGTCGGTGATGCACTTGCGCACGATCGACGGGATCTCGACGTAGGCCTCGGTGGTGACCTCGCCCGCCACGTGCACGAGGCCGGTCGTGACGAGGGTCTCGACCGCGACGCGGCTGTTCGGGTCTTCGGCGAGGAGGGCGTCGAGGATGCTGTCGGAGATCTGGTCGCAGATCTTGTCGGGGTGACCCTCGGTGACTGATTCCGAGGTGAAGAGGCGAAGATCGCTCATCTGGCCCGTCTCTGTTGATGAACACGCCGGTGAACAACGTGTTGAAGTGAACATGGTGAAAAAACCCGACCCGACCGGCCCCGGAGGACTCCGGCGCCGCGAACAGCCCGGCAACCCGTGAACGGATGCCCGGCAGGCTCAGGCGATCAGGTCAAGGATGCGCTGGGCCACCGACATCTTGGTTCCGGAGGCCTCACACACTATATCTCCGGCGCTGTCGAGCACCCTGACTTCGTTACGGTCCGAGGCAAATCCCTCCGACCATCCCACCCGGTTGACCACCAGGAAATCGCAGCCCTTGCGGGCGAGCTTGGCCCGGCCCAGGGCGAGAAGCAGGTCAGGGTCGGTCTCGGTTTCGGCGGCGAAGCCGATCAGGACCTGCCCGGGCTTCTTCCCGGCCGCGAGCCCGGCCAGGATGTCGGGGTTGCGGGTGAGTTCCAGCACGAGCGAGTCCCCGGTGTCGTCCTTTTTGATCTTGTCCGCCCGTACGGTCGCCGGCCGGTAGTCCGCCACCGCGGCGGCCATGATCACGGCGTCGGCGTCGGCGGCTGTCTCGGTGACGGCCCGTTCCAGGTCGAGCGCCGAGCTCACCAGCAGGAGTTGAACCGTGGTGGGGGCCGGGACCTCCAGGTTGGCGGCGATCAGGATCACGGTGGCTCCCCGTGCCGCGGCGGCCTCCGCCAGGGCTACGCCCTGCTTGCCGCTGGAGCGGTTCCCGAGGAAGCGCACCGGGTCGAGCGGTTCCCGGGTGCCGCCGGCGGTGATCACGATGCGCTTCCCCGCGAGGTCCGACTGCGGGCGGCCGTTCTCAGTCGCGGCCAGGGCGGCGAGTGCCGCGGCGACGATCGTGTCCGGTTCGGCCATCCGGCCGGCCCCGGTGTCTGACCCGGTCAGCGGGCCGGTGCCGGGCCCGACGATGGTGACGCCGCGCGCGCGCAGGGTCGCGACGTTGGCGACGGTGGCCGGGTTGTTCCACATTTCCGTGTGCATGGCCGGCGCGATCACGAGCGGGGCGGTGCTGGCCAGGATGGTGTTTCCGAGCAGGTCGTCGGCGAGACCGGCGGCCAGCTTCGCGATGCTGTTCGCCGTGGCCGGTGCCACGACGATCAGGTCGGCGGACTGCCCGATCGCCACGTGCCGCACCTCGGCCACGCCCTCATACAGGTCCGTGTGCACGGGGTTCCGGGAGATGGCCTCCAGGGTGGGCTTGCCCACGAACCGCAGGGCCGCCGGCGTGGCCACGACGTGCACGGTGTCTCCCCGCAACACAAAAGCGCGCACGACGTTGACGGCCTTGTATGCGGCGATGCCGCCGGTTATCCCGACGACGACCGTACGACCTGACGACATCCTGCGCGCTCTGGCTGCGAGCTGTGTTACTCGACGATGGGGCGGGAGACGAGCTTGTCCTCGTTGATCTCGCGCAGGGCGACCGAGAGCGGCTTGTCCTCCACAGTCGAGTCGACGAGGGGACCGACGTTGTCGAAGAGGCTGCCTTCGTGCAGGTCCGCGTAGTAGTCGTTGATCTGGCGTGCGCGCTTGGAGGCGAAGACGACGAGGGCGTACTTGGAGTCGACCTTGGTCAGCAGGTCGTCGATGGGCGGGTCAATGATGCCAGTGAGCTTGGTGGCCATTGGTGTCACTCCTTCAGAGCGGTTCGTGCTGCGAAACGTGGCAGCAGCGGGCAGATGATGCAGGTGGTCGCGTGAGTCACGCGGCGCGGAAATTCACGACAAAACGGGCGCTATGGCAGCGGCGGTGCCTTGCGCAGATTCAACAAGTCTACGACCTCGCGGGCGGCCTCGGCCACGTCGTGGTTCACGACCCGGAAATCGAACTCCCCCTGGGCTGCCAATTCGAGCTTGGCGGTCTCCAGTCGGCGGGTCTGTTCGGCGCCACTTTCGGTGTCCCGGCCGATCAGCCGACGCACGAGTTCCTCCCAGGTGGGCGGCAGCAGGAAGACAAGCCGGGCTTCCGGCATGGCCCGGCGAACGGCACGGGCGCCCTGGATGTCGATTTCGAGGAGCACACTGTCGCCGTGGCTGAGGGCTTCGTCGACCGGGCCGCGGGGGGTGCCGTACCGGTAGGCGTTGTGCACGGTCGCCCATTCCAGGAGTTCCCCGGCATCGACCATGCGGTCGAACTCGGCGTCGTCGACGAAGAAGTAGCTCACGCCTTCGGTCTCGCCCGGCCGGGGCGCCCGCGTCGTCGCCGACACCGACAGGTGCACGTCGGGGTAGTGCTGACGGATGTAGGCGGCAACGGTTCCCTTGCCGACCGCGGTCGGTCCGGCGAGAACAACCAGGCGGGCGGCGGATTCTCCGCGCCGGGAGGTGGTGCGGGTGGTGAGGAAGTCCTGCAACCGGGCGAGTTGGTGCTTGCCGAGGCCGCCTAAACGCTTCGATGGCGAGATCTCGAGCTTCTCCATGATGCGGTGCATCTTGGTGACGCCGATGGCCGGGATGCTCACCAGGAATTCCGTCACCCGCAGCCGGCCCTCGATGCCCTCCGGGCTTTCCGTGGCCGCAGCCAGCACTTCGAGTGCCGAACGTTTTCCGTGTGCGATCTGCGTTTTAACGGCGGCGCGCGCTCGGCGGGCCGCCACGGCTGCGCGCGAGGCTGCAACCCGGTCGACGTCAGGTGGGGTAGGGCGTTTCTCAGCCACGGGCCGCTCCAGCTTCAACTACTCGGCGCGCAATCATCTTTTTGATTCGGTCGGGGCCGACCGCTAGAACGCTGCGCGATTCACTCACGATAACGCCTCGAGCGTACCCCCCGTACAAGATCCTCAGTTTAGACACCTCCGCGCCCTGGTGACCGAAGCCCGGGGCGAGTATGGGCGTGAGCCCGGTCGCGGGTGCCGACGACAGATCGAGGCCGAACGTGGCCAGGTCCAGGGTCGCCCCGAGCACAACCCCAAACGAGCCCAGCTCGGTGACACTGCCCGCATTCCGGCCGGAAACGTCATCGAAGACCGCGCGCGCGACGGTGACGCCGGCCTGCGGCCCGTCGGCGACGACGGCGCGCTGGATGGCCGCCGCCTCCGGGTTCGAGGTCGCTGCGAGCAGGAAGAGGCCCTTCCCGGTTTCACCGGCGAGGGTGAAGACCTCCGCGAGCGAGCCGACGCCCATGTAGGCGTTCACGGTGATGGCGTCGACCTCGAGGGCCGAACCGGGGCTGAGCCACGCCTGCCCGTAGGCCTCGACGCTGGTGCCCAGGTCGCCGCGCTTGACGTCGGCGATCACGAGCAGGCCGGCCTCACGGGCGTCCGCCAGGACGCGTTCCAGCGCCACGTAGCCGGCCGAGCCGAACCGCTCGTAGAACGCCACCTGCGGCTTCACCAGGCCCACCTGCCCGGCGGAGGCCGCCACGACCTGCCGTCCGAACGACTCGGCGCCCGCAGCCGTGTCCGGCAGCCCCCAGTCCGTCAGGAGCCAGGCGTGCGGGTCGATCCCGACGCACAGCTGCCCCCAGCGCGAGAAGGCCTGCCCCAGCCGCCCGCCGAAGGTCGACGGGCCGGCCGCGCCGTCTCCCCCGTTCACAGCGCGTTGGTCCGGGTGGTGGTGTACTCCTGCAGCGAGGTCACCTCGAAGCCGCCGCGGATGGCGTCGAGCGAGGCAACGGCTGCGCTCAACTCGGCGATGGTGGTGAACAGCGGGAGGTCCGCGGCGACCGCGGCCGCGCGGATCTCGTAGCCGTCGGCGCGGGCGGTGCGGCCGCCGGGCGTGTTGATGACGATCTGCACCTCTTCGCGGCGGATCAGTTCCACGATCGACACGTCCGCCTCGTCGGCCTTCTCACTGAACTTGGTCACGATGCCGGCACGGATGCCGTTCCGCTGCAGGACCTCCGCGGTCCCTTCCGTCGCCGTGATGGTGTAGCCCAGCTGCTGCAGCCGCAGCATGGGCAGGATGATGGCGCGCTTGTCCCGGTCGGAGACCGAGACGAAGACGGTGCCGGTGAGCGGAATTCCGCCGTAGGCCGCGAGCTGGCTCTTGGCGAAGGCCCGCGGGAAGTCGCGGTCGATGCCCATGACCTCACCGGTCGAGCGCATCTCCGGCCCGAGCACGGAATCCACGACCAGGCCCTCCGGCGTGCGGAACCGGTTGAACGGGAGCACGGCTTCCTTCACGGCGACCGGGGCATCCATCGGCACCCTGGAGCCGTCGATCAGGGGCAGCTTGCCCTCGGCCTTCAGTTCGGCGATGGTCTTGCCGACCATGATCAGCGCGGCGGCCTTGGCCAGGGTGATGCCGAGGGCCTTGGCCACGAACGGCACGGTGCGCGAGGCGCGAGGGTTCGCTTCGAGCACGTAGAGCACGCCGGCGCCGATGGCGAACTGCACGTTCAGCAGGCCGCGCACGCCGATGCCGCGGGCGATGCCGAGCGTCGCCTCGCGCACCCGGTCGATCTCCGCGCGGCCGAGGGTGACCGGCGGCAGGGTGCAGCTCGAGTCGCCGGAGTGGATCCCGGCCTCCTCGATGTGCTCCATCACGCCGCCGATGTAAAGCTCGGTGCCGTCGTAGATGGCGTCAACGTCGATCTCGATCGCGTCGTCGAGGAACCGGTCCACGAGTAACGGATGCGACGGGCCGATGATGCCCTGACCGGCCATCCGGGTGAAGTAGTCGGCCAGTGACGCGGAGTCGTAGACGATCTCCATGCCCCGGCCGCCGAGCACGTAGCTCGGGCGCACGAGCACGGGGTAGCCGATCTCCTCGGCCACCACGACGGCGCCGGCGTAGTCGGTGGCCACGCCGTTGCGGGGCGCGAGCAGGCCCGCCTGGTCGAGGATGCCGGAGAACAGTCCGCGCTCCTCCGCCAGGTCGATCGCCGCCGGGGTGGTGCCGAGGATCGGGATCCCCTCGGCTTCTAGCCCCTTGGCGAGGCCGAGCGCGGTCTGGCCGCCGAGCTGCACGACCACGCCGACGAGTTCGCCGCTCCGGCTTTCGGCGTGGATGACCTCGAGCACGTCTTCCAGGGTGAGCGGCTCGAAGTAGAGCCGGTCGGAGGTGTCGTAGTCGGTCGAGACCGTCTCCGGGTTACAGTTGATCATGATCGTCTCGTAGCCGGCCTCGGAGAGGGCGAAGGAGGCGTGCACGCAGGAGTAGTCGAACTCGACGCCCTGGCCGATCCGGTTCGGGCCGGAGCCGAGGATGACGACCTTCTTGCGGTCGCTGGGCACGACCTCGGTATCCTGGTCGTAACTGGAGTAGTGGTACGGCGTCAGCGCGGGGAACTCGCCTGCGCAGGTGTCGACGGTCTTGAAGACCGGGCGCACCCCGAGGATGTGGCGCACCGTGCGGACATCCGCTTCGCCGAATCCGCGCAGCTCGCCGATCTGGGCGTCGGAGAAGCCGTGGTCCTTGGCCCGGAGGAGGATGTCGGTGTCGAGCCGCTCGGCGGCCGCGATCTCGTCGGCGATCTCGTTGATCAGCACGATCTGGTCGATGAACCAGGGGTCGATCTTGGTGGCCTCGAAGACCTGCTCGATCGTGGCGCCCCGGCGGAGCGCCTGCTGCACGGTCACGATGCGCCCGTCCGTCGGAACCTCCGCGACGGTGAGGAGTTCCTCGACCGTGCGGGTCTCGGCACCCCAGTGGAAGGAGGAGCCGCGCTTCTCCAGCGAGCGGAGCGCCTTCTGCAGCGCGGAGGTGTAGCTGCGGCCGATGGCCATCGCCTCGCCCACGGACTTCATGGTAGTGGTCAGGCGCTGGTCGGCGGCCGGGAACTTCTCGAACGCGAACCGGGGCACCTTGACCACGACGTAGTCCAGGGTGGGCTCGAAGCTGGCCGGGGTGACGCCGGTGATGTCGTTCGGGATCTCGTCCAGCCGGTAGCCGAGGGCGAGCTTGGCCGCGATCTTCGCGATCGGGAAGCCGGTCGCCTTGCTGGCCAGGGCGGACGAGCGGGAGACGCGCGGGTTCATCTCGATCACGATGATGCGGCCGTCGGCCGGGTTGATCGCGAACTGGATGTTGCAGCCGCCGGTGTCCACGCCGACGGCGCGGATGATGTCGATGCTGATGTCGCGCAGCTTCTGGTACTCGCGGTCGGTCAGGGTCAGGGCCGGGGCGACCGTGATCGAGTCGCCGGTGTGCACGCCGACGGGGTCCACGTTCTCGATCGAGCAGACGACGACCGTGTTGTCGGCGGTGTCGCGCATCATTTCCAGCTCGTACTCCTTCCAGCCGAGGATGGACTCCTCGAGCAGGACCTCGCTGGTGGGGCTCTGGTGCAGCCCGTCGCCGACGATGCGGCGCAGTTCGGGCTCGGTGTAGGCGAAGCCGGAACCGAGGCCGCCCATCGTGAAGGAGGGGCGAACGACCAGGGGGTAGCCGAGGTCGCCTGCGAACCCGACGGCCTCGTCGACCGTGTGGGCGATGTAGGAGCGGGCGACGCCGGCGCCCGCGTCAAGCACCAGCTGCTTGAAGATCTGGCGGTCCTCCCCCTTCTGGATGGCCTCGAAGGAGGCGCCGATCAGTTCCACGTCGTACTTGGCCAGGATGCCGCGCTCGTGCAGCTGGATGGCCGCGTTGAGCGCCGTCTGCCCGCCGAGAGTGGGCAGGATCGCATCCGGACGCTCCTTGGCGATGATCGTTTCGAGGATCTCCGGGGTGATCGGCTCGATGTAGGTGGCGTCGGCGAAGTCGGGGTCGGTCATGATCGTGGCCGGGTTCGAGTTGACCAGGATGACCCTGACTCCCTCTGCCCGCAGCACGCGGCACGCCTGGGTGCCCGAGTAGTCGAACTCGCAGGCCTGGCCGATCACGATCGGTCCCGACCCGATGACGAGAACGCTGTTGATGTCGTCGCGCTTGGGCATTACTTGGCGTCTCCTGCTCCGGCGGCCGCACGATGAGCGACCACCACTTCCCTGAACCGATCAAAAAGGTACTCGGCGTCGTGCGGGCCGGCCGCGGACTCCGGGTGGTACTGCACCGAGAAGGCGGGAATATCGAGGCAGCGGATGCCCTCGACCACCTGGTCGTTGAGGCTGTAGTGGCTCACTTCGACCTTGCCGAATCCGGTGCGGGAGTCGTGCACGCCCTCGATCGGCATGTCCACGGCGAAACCGTGGTTCTGGGACGTGATCTCCACCCGGCCGGTGCTCTTGTCGAGGACCGGCTGGTTGATGCCGCGGTGGCCGAAAGGCAGCTTGTAGGTACGGAACCCCAGCGCGCGGCCGAGCAGCTGGTTGCCGAAGCAGATCCCGAAGTAGGGCACGCCGGCGCGCAGGATTTCCTGCAGGAGCGTCACGTGGGCGTCGGAGGCGGCCGGGTCGCCGGGGCCGTTCGAGAAGAAGACGGCCGAGGGGTTCAGCGAGAGCACGTGCTCCGCGGTGACCGACTGGGGCAGCACCAGAACCTCGAAGCCGCGTGCGGCCAGGTGGTTGAGAGTGGACGTCTTGACGCCGAGGTCGAGCACGACGACCGAACCGATGCGTTCCCCCTGCGCGGGGACCGAGAACGGCTCAACGGTGGAGACCTCGTCGGACAGGTTGCGGCCGCGCATGGCGGCGCCGGAGCGCACCAGCTCGAGCTGTTCGCCGTCGGAAATGGCGAAGCGGTCACCGGAGAAGATGCCGCTTCTCATGGCGCCGGCGGACCGGATGTGGCGGGTGATGGCGCGCGTGTCGATGCCGCTGATCCCGACGACTCCCCCGCTCTCGAGGTCATCGTCCAGGCTGCGGGTCGACCGGAAGTTGGAGGCGATCCGGGCCGGCTCGCGCACCACGAAACCGGAGACCCAGATGCGGCGGGATTCCATGTCTTCGTCGTTGGCGCCGGTGTTGCCGATGTGCGGAGCCGTCATCAGCACGATCTGGCCGGCGTAGGACGGGTCGGTGAGGGTCTCCTGGTAGCCGGTCATGCCGGTGGCGAAGACGATCTCGCCGAGGGTCTGGCCCTGGCTGCCGTAGGCCCGGCCTTCGTAGCGGCGGCCGTCTTCGAGCACGAGTACGGCGGCAGTCGGTCGGTCGGGGGTCGCTGCGTTGCTCACGCTACGCCTCGCTTTCATCATGCGTGGCCGGGCGCAGGGCGTCGGCCGCAATGGTTCGGATGGCGTCGTTCAGTTTGACGCGGTCGGATGGGTCAAGGACTCGGAAATAGCTGTCGACGGTCTGGGGCTCGTCCACCCGGGACGCGCCGGTGGTCGGCCCGGCCAGGCGCCAGCCCAGCAGAAGCAGCCCGTCCGGCTCGACCACGCGGTCGATGGCGTAGGTCGCGTCCTCGAGCACCTGGATCGCGGCGTCGGGGATGAAGACGGTCTCCTCGCCGGCGAGGACCAGCATGACGCCGGCCTCGGTCACGGCGAGGCGTGCCCTGGCCCGGAAGCCGAGCCCGCTGATGTTGAGGCGCTCCAGCGGTCGGCCGCGCAGGGTGGTGGCCACGTAGAACACGGCGACGGACGCCAGTTCGGCGCCGGCGTCGACCGGCAGGGGGTAACCGGCCGGCAGTGCCGCGTCGCGCCGGCCGCGGCCGCGCCAGCTGCGGTACATCAGCGCGAGCACGCCGAGCAGCACCGCGACGGTGATGACGGTGGCGATGGTCCTAGCCACGGTCGTTCTCCCCGTGGGCGGCGATCTCCGCGATCGGCCGCAGCATTCCGTCCAGCACTGTGGCGTAGCCCCGGTGGAAGGTGGCGTGCACCCGGCCGGGCAGGGTCATGGTCAGGTAGGGCGAGTTGACGCCCTTGCCGGCCAGGTCCTCGCGGTCGAAGACCCGGCTGGCCGACGGATCGTAGAGGGTGAGCTCGGCGGGAGCGCCCACGACGAGCCCCTGGCCCTGGCCGTTCACGCGGCCGATCCGGGCGGGGGTGGCCGAGAGCACCCGGGCGATGTCGGACCAGTCCAGCTGTCCGCCGGCGACCACGGCCGCGTGCACGACGGACAGGGCGGACTCGAGGCCGACCATGCCGTTCGCCGCGGCATCCCATTCGCAGTCCTTTGACTCCACTGGGTGCGGGGCATGATCGGTGGCCACGATGTCGATCGTGCCGTCGGCGAGGCCGGCGCGCAGTGCCTCCACGTCTTCCCGGCGGCGCAGCGGGGGGTTCACCTTGAACCGGGCGTCGTAACCGACGACCAGGTCTTCGGTCAGCAGCAGGTGGTGGGGCGTGGCCTCGGCCGTCACGTTAATTCCACGGGCCTTGGCCCAGCGGATGACGTCGACCGAGCCGGCCGTCGACACGTGGCACACGTGCAGGCGGGACCCCACGTGCTCGGCCAGCAGCACGTCGCGGGCGATGATCGATTCCTCGGCGACCGCCGGCCAGCCCGTCAGCCCGAGTTCGCCGGAGAGGGCGCCCTCGTTCATCTGAGCTTTCTCGGTCAGTCTCGGTTCCTGGGCGTGCTGGGCGACGACCCCGTCGAACGCCTTGACGTATTCCAGGGCCCTGCGCATCAGCAGCGGGTCCGACACGCAGAAGCCGTCGTCGGAGAAGACCCGTACCCGGGCGCGGCTGGCCGCCATTGCGCCGAGTTCGGCGAGGCGCTCCCCCGCGAGTCCGACGGTGACCGCGCCGATGGGTTGCACGGTGACGTAGCCGGCCCGTTCGCCGAGGGCGAGGACCTGCTCGACGACCCCGGCCGTGTCCTGAACGGGCGAGGTGTTGGCCATGGCGAAGACGCTGGTGAAGCCTCCGATCGCGGCGGCCCGGCTGCCGGTGAGGATGGTCTCGCTCTGCTCGAATCCCGGCTCGCGCAGGTGCGTGTGCAGGTCGACGAGTCCCGGCAGGGCGATCAGGCCGGCGGCGTCGATGACGCTCGCTCCGGCGCTGGAGAGACCGGAGCCGAGTTCGGTGATGCGTCCGTCGGCGAGCACCAGGTCAGTGCCGGTTCCGTCCGGAAGTGTGGCGCCCCTGATCAGGTAGCGCGTGCTGGCAGCGCGTTCGCTGGACATTTATGAATCCTCCCGATCGCCGGACAGCAGCAGGTACAGTGCCGCCATCCGCACTGAAACACCGTTCGCGACCTGTTCGCGCACGGTTGAGCCGGCCGAGTCGGCCGCCGCTGAAGATATTTCCAGGCCGCGATTCATGGGGCCGGGGTGCATCACAATGCTAGTCGGAGCCAGCCGGGCGAAACGCTCATCGTCCAGGCCCCAGCGGCGCGAGTACTCCCGGCTGTTCGGGAAAAACGCGGCGTTCATCCGTTCCAGCTGGATGCGCAGCATCATGACCACGTCCGGGCCGGAGTCGATCGCGGCGTCCAGGTCGAAACCCACCTCGGCCGGCCACCCCGTCAGGTCCATCGGCAGCAGCGTGGGCGGGGCGACGAACGTGACGTGTGCCCCCAACGTGGTGAGCAGCCACACGTTGGAGCGGGCGACCCGGGAGTGCAGAATGTCGCCGACGATGGTGACCGTGACGCCGTCCAGGCCTTTCCCGCGGGCACCGCCCTGGTGCAGGCGACGACGGATGGTGAACGCGTCCAGCAGCGCCTGGGTCGGGTGCTCGTGCATCCCGTCGCCCGCGTTGATGATGCCGGCGTCGATCCAGCCGCTTTCGGCGAGCACGTGCGGGGCGCCGGAGGCCGGGTGGCGGATCACGACGGCATCCGCCCCCATGGCGGCGAGGGTCTGGGCCGTGTCCTTGAGGCTCTCGCCCTTCGACACGCTCGATCCTTTCGCGCTGAAGTTGATCACGTCGGCGCTGAGCCGCTTGGCGGCCGCCTCGAACGAGATCCGGGTACGGGTCGAGTCCTCGAAGAAGAGGTTGACCACGGTTTTGCCGCGCAGGGTCGGAAGCTTCTTGACCTCGCGGTCGGCGACATCCGCCATGTCCTCGGCGATGTCGAGGAGCGTGATCGCGTCGTCCCGGCTCATGTCCTTGGTCGACAGGAGGTGCCTCATGACGCGTCCTCGTTCTCTGCGCCCACGTGCGCTGGGCCGTCTCCGCCGTCGATGCTGACGAATTCGTCGCCGTCGACCTCCAGCAGGTGCAGGTTGATGCGTTCGTCGGTCGAGCTGGGCAGGTTCTTGCCCACGAAGTCCGCACGGATCGGCAGCTCCCGGTGCCCGCGGTCGACCAGAACGGCCAGGCGCACGACGGTGGGGCGGCCGTGGTCGCCGAGGGCGTCGAGGGCGGCACGAATGGTGCGGCCCGAGTACAGCACGTCGTCGACAAGCACGACGGTGGCCCCCTCGATGCTCCCAGGGACGTGGGTGCGTGAGGGGGTTCGGGTGCGGGTGTGAGCGAGGTCGTCGCGGTACATCGTGACGTCGAGGGAGCCGACCCGCACCCCGGTCGCCGCCGGTTCGATCCGCCGGATCGTCTCCGCGATCCGCTGGGCGAGTACCACACCGCGGGTGGGGATCCCCAGGATCACGAGATTGTCAGCGCCGCGATTGGACTCCAGGATCTCGTGGGAGATCCGAGTCAACGCTCGCGTGATGTCAGCCTGGTTCAGCACTGTTCGTGCCATAAACCTGACCTCCTTCCCCGCCTCACCGGACGGCTGTTAAAGGAAATCTTTTCCGATTTCACCCTAACACCTCACGCCGCCTCCCCTGGCCGCGGTCCCCCTAGCAACGGGCGCCGGCCGCGGTTAAGCTACCGGCAACGATGGGCCAGACCCGGGAAAGGCTGCGGAGGGAGACCGACAATGTCGCCGACGGACGAGGCGTCACGACGAGGGGAAGCTCGGGGCCCGTCCCCGTTCGCCTCGGAGGTGGGCGCACCAGCCGGGCCGATCAGCCTGTTGCGGCGTCAGGAGATCGAGTCCGTGCAGCGCGAACTCGAGCTCCTGGCTCCCACCGAGGAGGCCCGGCTCGAGAGCGTGCACAAGTACCGGGACGCGGTATTCTCGCAGTATTTCCGGGACCGTCCGGTCTTCACCCTGACCTGGCCGGACAGCCTCTACATTCCGGCGGAGGCTGATTTCAAGAGGTACTGGTTCGTCGCGCCGCCGGGCGACCACCGGTACCGGTACCGGTGGTCGAACACGGAGAAGGGCCAGCCCGCCGGCAGTTCCGCCTCGGAGAAGGACGGCCGCCTGTTCAGCTGGGTCAACGTCTCCGCGCTGAACTCGAGCTACATCGGTTTCGCCGGTACCGGCGTCAGCATCACTCCCCGGGCCAGCCTCTCCACCGTCACCGTGAGCGCCGACATCGATCTCGTCACCGAAACCCGCTGGTGGCACATGCCCGGCACACCGGCCGGGTTCGCTCACTTCGCGTACCGCGGCACGGCCTATCTGGCCGGCTGGGAGATCGACCCGGTCACGGGCCAGTGGGAGCTCCTGGGCCATTCGGTTCACGCAGTCTGTTCAGGTTCAGCGAGAGCGGGCAGGGCGGGTCCGTCATCAATTCACAGCGGCAGGCGTTCACCGACCTGTCGGTGACGCTGCAGTTGCAGGGCTCGCACACCTACGCCATCGGCGTCGCGTTCGAGGCCGAGATCGCCTTCGACTGCCGCGATCACACGGGCCACCCCTACAAGAAGCAGCCGGGTGACGACATCCGCCCGTGGGCATCCATCGTCGGAAACGTCGCCAGCATCAGCGTCTCCACCTGACCCGGGTCAGGGCGCCGGGCTAGGAGACGGCGTTGGCGCCGAGGAAGGCGAGGAACTCGGCCGGGTCGGTGACGCTGCCGGAGTAGACGCTGCCGTTGACCAGTGCGGTGGGCGTGCCCTGAATCTGCGTGATGTCGGCATCCGGGATGGTGCCGGTGAGGGCCTGCTCCGTGTTGGCCTGGGACCAGGCCTGGTAGTCACCGGATGCGACGCACTCCGCGATGCTCGAACCGTCGCCGGCGAGGGCCACCAGCTCGTCGTCGCTGAGACCTTCGGTGTTCTCCGCGGGCTGGTTCGCGAACAGGGCGGCGAGGTAGTCGAGAGTGGCGTCGGGGTTCAGCGTGGCCTGGCAGGTCAGCGCGGCGGAGGCGCGGGACGAATACTCCGTGCCGAGGGAGGCGCGGTCGAGGAAGGTCAGCGAGTGCAGGCGCAGCGTGATGCTCCCATCGGCCACCAGGGCGGCGAGCTGGTCGCCGTTGGCCGTCTCGAACTGCTGACAGTACGGGCACATCGGGTCGAAGTAGACGTCGACCACGTCGGGGCCCGTGCCCACGACGAGGTACCCCGCGTCGAAGTTCGCCGCTCCGACCGTGCCGGTGGGGAGGCCGGCCCGGGGCGGGCTCGTTGCCTGCGACGTCGACCCGCCGGTGGATCCGTCGTGGGTTGCGGTTTTGAAGAATGCTCCCAGCGCCGCCGCGAACACGATCAACAGCACGACGCCGATGATCGTGGCGACGATGCCGGCGTAGCCGAGGATCAGGCCGGCGATGGCCAGGCCTCGCCCGCCTTCGCCGCGGCGCTTGATCTGGCCCAGCGCGATGTGCCCGGTGATCACGGCGGCGAGGGAGACGAAGAACGCCGACACCAGGGAGACGATCGCGAGCGTGTTCGTCTTGGGCCGCTGCGGGTACGGCTGTGAGCCGGGGACCGGAATGTAGGGAGCAGGCTCGTTCGACGGTTCGGGCGTGGTGCTGGTCATGCGGTCCCCCTGGCTGGCCGCGGGTTACGCGGTTGGTGCGGTTTGGGCGATGCGCCCGAGTAGTCCGTTGACGAAGCCGGCCGAGTCATCCGTCGACAGGATCTTGGCGGCCTCGACGGCCTCGTCGATGGCGACGGCGTGCGGAACGGCGTCGTTGAAGAGCACCTCCCAGATGCCGATGCGCAGGATCGCGCGGTCGATCACGGGCATGCGCTTGAGCGTCCAGCCCTGCGAGTACGTCTCGATCAGTTCGTCGATCTCGTCGCGGTGGTCCACCACGCCGTCGACGATCTCCCGCGCGTACAGCCAGGACGCCATCCGGGCCGGCTCGTTGGCCGCCCGCTGGGCTTCCAGGGCGAGGGACTCCGGGATGGTGATCTGCCGAACGTCGGCGATGTAGAGAATGTCGATCGCGCGCTTGCGCGCTTTAGTGCGCGCGCTCACTAGTTGACGCGGCCCAGGTAATCGCCGGTGCGGGTGTCTACCTTGACCCGGGTGCCCTGCTCGAGGAACAGCGGAACCTGGATCTGGAAGCCGGTTTCGACCGTGGCGGGCTTGGTGCCGCCGGTGGAGCGGTCACCCTGGAGGCCAGGCTCGGTGTAGGTGATTTCGAGCACGACGGATGCCGGCAGCTCGACGTAGAGCGGGTTGCCGTTGTGCAGGGCAATCGTCACGTTCTGGTTCTCGAGCATGAAGTTGGTGGCGTCGCCCACGACCAGGGCGGGGACGTGCAGCTGGTCGAAGTCGGAGACGTCCATGAAGACGTAGGAGTCGCCGTCCGCGTACAGGTACTGGAAGTCCTGGCGGTCGACGTTCTCGGTTTCGATCTTGGCGCCGGCGTTGAAGGTGCGGTCGACGGTCTTGCCCGTGACGACGTTCTTCAGCTTGGTGCGCACGAAGGCGCCACCCTTGCCGGGCTTGACGTGCTGGAAGTCGGTTACAGCCCAGAGCTGGCCGTCGATGTTGAGTACGACGCCATTTCGGATATCGGCGGTAGATGCCATGAAAAGGTGTTCCATTCAATTAGGAAGGTGCGCGGCCGAATCGGCCTCAAACAAGTGTAGTTGCCCCGGCCCTGTGAGCCAAAGGCTGCCGCGGCGGCAGGTCAGCGGGCTGTACCGGTGCTGTCGGTGCTGTCGGTGCTGTCGGTGCTGTCGGTGCTGTCGACCAGGGAACGGGTGATGAAGTCCAGGGCCAGGCGGTAGGAATTGAACCCGAAGCCGGCGATCACTCCCGTCGCGACGGCGCTGACCACGCTGGTGTGGCGAAAGGTCTCCCGGGCGTGCGGGTTGGACAGGTGCACCTCCACCAGGGTGAGGCCGGCCTTGGTGACGAGGGCGGCGGCATCCCGCAGCGCGTAGCTGTAGTGCGTGAACGCGGCCGGATTCAGGATCACCGGGATCCGCTCGTCGACGGCTTCGTAGAGCCAGTGGATCAGCTCGGCCTCATCGTCGGTCTGGCGCACATCGACGGTGACCCCGGCGGGTGCCGCCTGCACGAGGGTTGCCCGCAGTTGGTCGAGGTCAGCCGAACCGTAGACGTCGGGTTCGCGACTGCCGAGTCGTCCAAGGTTGGGGCCGTTCAGAACGAGGACTGTGGTCATCACCACAGCCTAGAGGCTCCCCTCGGTTCTCCACTGCACTCCGTGTTGCTTGTCGGGGTGCGACTTGTCCTCCACAATGTGGGTTTGATCAGGTTATCCACGGTGTCCACGGATGCCGGGGCCGTGTCGGTGGGTGCCCGTAGCGTGTTCCTCATGAAGCCAGCAGTGATCGAAGAGCGAGAGGCCATGGGCCGGCATTTCGACGCGATCAAAGACGCCCACAGTGAGGTTGCCCGGGCCCAGGCCAAGGTCGCTCGCCTGATCGAAGACGCCCGCAGATTCGGTCAGGCCATCGCCCACAACGCCGCCCGGATTCCGGGTGCCCGCTGGGACGCCCGGGAGGTGGCCGAGCGGGAGTTCTCCAGCGAACTGGCCTGCACGATCCGGGTGCCGCAGCGCACGGCGGAGAACCTGGTCGCGGAGAGCCGGGCCCTGGCCTGTGACCTCCCGGCGACCCGGGCCGCGCTCGCATCGGGCGAGATCAGCTACCAGCACGCCAAGGCGGTGATCAATCAGGCCTGGTCGGTTCCCGCAGAAGGGCGCGCGAAGTTCGAAGCGGCGGTACTCAAATCCGCGTCGACTCTCACCGCCTCGAAGCTGAAGTACAACGCGCGGATTCTGCGGGAGCGGTGGCACCCGGAGACGATCAAGGCGCGGCACCAGAAATCCGTGCAGGACCGGGCCGTGTTCTTCGAGCCCGAGCCGGACGGCATGGCGTCGCTCACCTTCTACGCCAGCGCGGAGAAGGCGCAGGCCGCTTACGAACTCTGATGGCGCTGAGTCTGCAGTGCGCCGAGGAGGACCGCACGCTCACCCAGTTGAAGGCGGACGTGTTCGAGGATCTCATCCTCAACGGGGTCACGCCGTCGGGACTGGGCAAGGGCATCCGGGGTTCGGTGAACATCACGGTCCCGGTGTTCAGCCTGATGGGTCTCAATGACGAACCCGCCCACCTGGAGGGGTACGGCCCGATTGACGCCGACACCGCGCGGCGGATCGCGGCTGGGGCGCCGAGCTTCACCCGGCTTCTGGTGCATCCGGCGACGGGGGTGGTGCTCTCGGTCGGCCGGGATCGGTACAAGGTGCCCAACGACCTCAAGCGCTACCTCCGGCTGAGGGACGAAACCTGCCGGTTCCCGGGCTGCAACCGGTCGGCGGCGCATTCGGACATCGACCATTCGCTGGACTGGCAGTTCAACGGTTTGACAGCCGAGGACAATCTCGCGCACCTGTGTCCGTCATGCCATGCGCTGAAAAGCGAGACCGGGTGGAGCGTCAAGCACCTCGAATTGGGTGTTCTGGAGTGGATGTCACCGAGTGGCCGGCTCGTTCATGACCGAGCCGGCCACGGTCATCCGTGCCGTGGCACCGGAACCGCCGCCGCAGCCTGCACCGGAATCTGTGCTCGATCCCGGCCCTGATCCCGCACCGTTCTGAGGGTTGCCCGACGCTGGCCTCGCCGTCAACGATTCCCACAGCGCGGCCCCCCTGCAACCTGAGCAGGATCCCGCGAACCCGGCAGCAGCGGATCCACCTCTGTTCGAGCAACCGGGTCAGTCACACGTCCCTTTCCGTTTCCGCGCCTGGCGCGAGGCGCGTCTCCTCCCACAGCCCCATCAGCACGTCCGAAGCAGGCCCGGTTTTCGCAGACCGGTATCCGGTGCCTGCCCAGAGCGCGAGTCCGTCCGGGTCGCCGCGCCGGCCGGCTGCCGCCCTAAGCCCCTTCGTGAGGTGGTGCACCTGGGGATAGGCCCGGGGTGCGGCGGCGTCGTGCTCGGTGATGAACGCGTTCAGCAGGCCGCGGGCGGGGCGGCCGGAGAACGCCCGCGTGATCACGGTCCGAGAGAATCGCGGGTCGGCGAACGCAGCCTGGTGCGACGGGTGGGCCCCTGACTCATCGGTGCGGAGGAACCCGGTTCCGAGTTGCACGGCGACCGCTCCCGACTCCCGGAGGGCGGCGATCTGCGCCCCGGAATGGATGCCGCCGGCTGCGACGATCGGCAGCCGGGAGACCTCACGGACGGCGGAGACCAGCTCGGCCAGCGGTACTGTCCCCGGCTCTTCAACCGGGGTGAACGTCCCTCGGTGGCCTCCCGCCTCCGTGCCCTGAACGCAGAGCGCGTCGATTCCTCGTTCCCCGGCGAGCGCTGCCTCCTGAACGGATGTGACCGTCGCAATCAGGTATGAGCCGGCAGCGCCCAGCTCCCGCACCCACTCGATCGGCGGCAGCCCGAAGGTGAAAGACACCACGGGGACCCGCAGCTCGGCGAGCAGGGCCAGCTTCTCGGGGAACCAGTCGTCATCCGCAACCCGGATCGGTGGCAGCTCCACACCGTATGCCCGCGCGGTCCCGGCCAGTTCATCACGGAAGGACTCAACTCCAGTCTGGTCAGTCAGCGGCGGCCCAGGAACGAACACGTTGACACCGAAGGGGCGATGCGTGCGTTGCCGCACCTCGATGATCTGCTGGGCCGTCGCATCCGGCGTCTTATATCCGGCGGCCAGGAACCCCAGCCCTCCCGCCTCGCCGACGCTGACGACGAGCTCAGGTGTGGACGCACCTCCCGCCATGGGCGCTGCGATGATCGGTATTCTCAGATCACTCCATGCAAACATGTTCCCCCGGGCCAGGCGGTTGCGGTGCACGGCCGGGCGAATGCGGCAGCCTGGGGGCAACCCCCGCTTCGATCATGGCATCCGCCGTCCCTTCAGTCCTGGAGAAGCTACCGTTAGACGGAACATTGGAGATCGATGACGGTACTCATCGCAGGATGCGGCGACCTCGGCACGGAGGTCGGCCTGCGTTTCGCGGAGCTCGGCCACCACGTCGTGGGACTGCGCCGTCGAACAGAGCTGCTCCCCGCGGCCATCTCAGGCCAGTCGGTCGACCTCAGCAGGGAGAAGCCGGTCGTGCCGCCCGACACCGAGATCGTCATCGTCGCCCTCACCCCGGGCAGCCCCACCCCGGAGGCCTACCGCGCGGCCTACGTCGACGGCCTCCGCAACCTCCTCGACGGCCTGGACGACGCGCGGGTCACGCCGCACCGGTTCCTGCTGGTTTCCTCCACTGCCGTCTACGACGTGTCCGATGGCAGCTGGGTCGACGAGCAGACGCCGGCGAACCCCCGGCCCGGAACCGCCGCCATCCTGCTCGAAGCCGAACACTTGCTGCACTCGCGCATTCCCTCGGCGGTCGTGTTCCGGCTGGCCGGCGTCTACGGCCCCGGCCGGGAGCGTCTCATCACCCAGGTCAGGGAAGGCGGCGCCACCGTGTCCGCAAAGTCGCGGCACACGAACCGCATTCACCGAGACGACGCAGCGGCCGCGATCGTGCACCTGATGAGTCGCAACCAGTCGCCCGAACCCCTCTACCTCGGTGTGGACAACGCCCCGGTGGTAAGCCGGGAGGTGCTGAACTTCCTCGCCACCGAGCTCGGCCTGCCGCTGCCGGAAACCGTCGCGACCGAGAGCCACCGCGGCGGTGACAAGCGCCTCCGCAACCGGCTCCTGCTCGAGTCGGGTTTCGTCTTCACCTACCCGACCTATCAGCAAGGCTACCGGGCCGTCCTCGACGGCCGGGGGACGCGCCACCCCTGAGCGCCGCTACGGGTGAGGCGCGCGCCTGCGGTCCCTCAGATATCGGACCAACAGGTACATCGCACCGACAAGCGCCATCAGCCAGCCGATCGGATACGGCAGGATCAGCACTCCCCACCACATCGAACGCCCGCTCCCGCCGCCGATGCCGCCGACCGCGCTCAGTGCGAACAACGCCCCGACGCCGAACGCGATCAGGACCAGGGCCCACAGAGAATAGAGCAGCACGGGTCGCTCTCGCTTGCCGAGAAACAGGCCGAACGCGACCAGGGCACTGCCGAGAAGGATGAGCAGGGAACCTTCCACCGGATCGACGGCTCCCAGCGCCATCCCGATCCCGCCGAGGGCGACGAGAATGCGCGACCAGAGCACACGTGCGGCCATGAAATCCTCCTCGATGCGAACGAGCCTGGGGTGTCGTCGTTCAATCTAGACCCGGCCGAGGGCCGCCGCTTCGGTGTGCGGCCCTGAGGACTTGACGCCAGATTTCGCCGCGGGTACCGTCTGCCTTCGAAAGGCCGGGACAACTGGTCGACGACTGGTCGGCGGCAACGACCAGAAAGACCTGGCCGTGCGGAACAGGAGGGCCGAAATGCGCTCACTTCGCCTGATCTCACTGCCCCTGATCGTGCTGGGCAGCGCACTCGTGCTCGTCACCGGCTGCACCGCGCAGTCGTCCGCACCGTCGACCACTGGCAGCGGGTCCGCCCCCACCGACCAGGTCGTGGTTCGCCCCGTCTCCCAGGCCGGTCTGCCCGCGGCCGGGTTCACCGTCACGGACGACTCCGCTGTCACGGTCGATTGCGGAACCACCCCGACGAATGCGCGGCCCTCCCTGGTCGCCGTCGACGACAACATCCTCAGCTGCTCCCCCTCCAGCGTCTACGCCGTCGCCTGCTGGAAGGACGCCTCCCCCGGCTCCGTGCTCTGCTTCCGGGACCCGTGGAAGGTCGACCTGGCCAGGATGACGAGCAAGGGCGATCTCCCCACGGTCCCCGCACCACCGGCCGCGCAACCCCTCGGCCTGCTGCTCGCCGACGGTGAACGGTGTCTGATGCGCAGCGGCGGCGTCTGGAACAACCTGGCCCAGTACCCCGGCTGGTACGGGACCTACTCGTGCACGGGTGGAGATGCCGTCTGGGCCGGCAGCGCAGACGGCATTGACCGGTCCTCGCCACGCTGGTCCGTCCAGGTGGCCCCCCTCTCCGGCACCGGGCCGCTGCACACTCGTGACGTCGTCAAGGCCTACGTCGTCGGCACGGCTCCGAGCAACTGAACCCCGGATCAGCAGGCTTCGGATCAGCGCCGATCGCGCCTGTCGTCACGACGGTCGCTGCGGCGGTCGACACCGTGGGCGACACCGTGGGCGACCACAGCAGCGGTACCGACAACGGCCGCGGTTCGTGCGATCGGTGCGTGACCGACCACTCCCGGACGGCCGACTCTTCTGCGTGCAATGGGCATGTCAGATCCCTTCCAGGTCGTCTGTTTCATCTGCCCGGTCTGCCTCAAGCGCCGCCAGGAGCGTCTGGGTCGGGATGCGCCCGCTCGCGATGAGCTGGCCGCCGGCCCGCCGGACCGCGGAACCGAACGGAGCAGCCCAGAGGTTCTCCCAGACCAGGAGGGCAGCGCTGCTGCCCGGTTCGACGGCTTCGGCGACGGCCGTCACATCGTCTTCGCTGAGGAGCGTCGCGAGAGCGGTCTCAAAGGAACGCAATTCGCCCAACTCCGCCTCCTCGAGGTCCTCGATTTCAAACACTTCGAGGGCGCCATCGGCATCTTTTCTGATGATCAACAGGTCGAGCACCCGCACCACGCCCTGTTCGACCAACGACGCGATTTCGGGTCCGATGGAGCCGTTGAACCGGCTGCCCGGGAACTCCACGACGATCCAGTCGACCGGGCCGAGGGTGTCCTCCGGCTCCGCTCCGGCCGCTTCAATATCGACGATTTCGGTCATGGGCATTCCTTTCGCATCGAGGGCGAAGGCGGCGGTCACAACCCGTTCACATCCCGTTGTCCGCCCTTTTCGTCGTAGTGGCATGTACGCCGACGACAGTACACTTCCTCGCGGATCTCAGCTGAACCGCGGGGTTGAGCGGGCCATCAGCGACCGGACAGGCCCCGAGGCGGCCGTCCCAATGCGCGCAGGCTCGCGGAGACGCTCCCGGCGGCCGACCAGGGGCCCATCCAGCCGATCACCGCGAGGGCTGACGTCTTCATCGGGACGAACTCTCCGGTGAGAAGTGACACGAGGCCCTCGAAGCCGGGGTTGTGCCCGACCAGAACGACGCTTTCGACGTCGTCGGGCAGGTCTCGAACGACGGCGAGGAGCTCACCCGCGGAAGCGGCGTACACCCGATCGTCGATCCGCGTCTCCGGCGTGGTGTCCAACTCAGCCGAGGCCAGCTCCCACGTGCTGCGAGCCCGGGTCGCCGGTGACACGACGGCGAGATCGAGGTCGCCCACGTTATCGGCCAGCCAGCGCCCAGCTGAAGGCGCCTGATGCAGCCCGCGACCGGCCAGCGGCCGGTCGACGTCAGATCCGGGGCCGGACCAGTCCGACTTGGCGTGTCGCAGCAGGATCAGGGTGCGTTCAGTCATCCGCGGGCACGGATGTCTCCACCGGGGCCGCCTGAACCAGCACGAGCGCTCGGGGCTCGGCCTGGCCCGACCAGGTGCCGCTGAGCACCTCCTGTGAGCTGAATGCGCGCATCGTTGCTCCCGGGGCGCCGAGCACGCGGAGGACGACGAGGCGAAGATCACTCGCTTCCACCACGGTCCTTCCCTGCTCAGACCGGGTGGACACCCGTGTGCCCGCGGGCACCACGGGCACGGATGCGGCCGGCGTCCCGCTTCCGACGACAAACGCCGTCGGCTCCCGCACGACCCGCTCGCCGTCGATGTCGATGTGAAGCTGGGCCTGGCCGCCGCTCGTGAGCGCCGCCGTCGCCACCGCGGTCAGGTAGGCCGGGTCGCCGGCCCCGTCGTACACCCACCGCCGGCCGAGCACCGAGTGAGCCATGGTGCCGATGAGCCACTCGTCTGCGCCCTCGAGCTCCGCCCCGCGGTAGGTCAGGGGAACCTGTAGCAGTGGGCCGTCCCCTGCGCGGACAAGTATTGTCTCGATTCCCACCTCGCCGGCGGGATCGTCGAAGCGGAATGACCCGACGTTCGAGAAGGTCGCACCGGCGCTCCCCGCAAACCACGGCTGGGTGGGAGCCCACGCCTCGATGAGTTCGATCTTGGACGGCCTCAACTCGGCCTGATACAGGAGTGCCATACGGTCGATATTAGAACACTGAGGTCTGCGAGGACACTGAGGTCTGCGAGGACGGCCGCCGGACCCAGCTAGACCGTCACCCGCGCGCAATCCTCTTGGCCCGTTCCGGGAGTCGGCGGCACACTCAGGGTATGGATTCCTCCCCCGATTATCTGAGCGCCCCCTACTGTCCCGATTGTCTGGGGCCGACGGAAGCCATCCTCGGCGCGTGGTGGTGCATCGACTGCCGCGTCATGCTCCACCCGGGCGAGAAGGGCGCCTGAGACCGACGCCCTGAACGCTCACAGCGGCGACATCTGATGGTTGACAGGCCATGACCGCGTCGGTACCGTCACCAACGGGTTTTGCGGGGCGATGACCTCGGACTCACCGAGGGCGTCCAGCACTCACCCAAAACACTCAACCACGGAGGTACCCGAAAATGTCTAAAGAAAAAGAGCCGGTATTCCTCTTCCTCGGCGTATGTGACGATCCGGAGATCGCCAAGGACGACCTTGAGGTCGTGCGTGACATGCACGATGCCAAGGTCATCGGCACCTACGACGCCGCAATCGCCACCAAGGAGGCTGAAGGCAGCGTGACGATCAAGAGGTCGGAGACGAGGCACGCGGGCTGGACGGGAGTCGCCGCGGGGGCCGTGGTCGGCCTGCTGTTTCCGCCCTCGATCATCGGGATGACGGCGGCCGGCGGTGCGGCCGGCGGCCTGATCGGTTCACTCGCGCGCTGTCCCGCAACGACGTCAAGGAACTCGGGGAAGCCCTCGATTCCGGTCAGGCGGCGCTCATCATCATCGGCAAGGAGGAGGTGACCGCGGAACTCCAGAAGGCCGGAATCCGTGCCGACAAGCGAACCGAGAAGCAACTCGACGTTGATGCCGAAGAACTCCAGACCCAACTGGCCCAGGCGGCCACGGAGATGGACACGCACTGAGGTTGCCGGGCCGGCGACGCTGAGGCGGACGTGGGAGACCCGGGATGGAGACACCGTGACCGATACCGTTCCACGACGCACGACGAGTCCCGTCGCGCGCAAAGCGGGGTTCGCAATTGCGATCGCGGTCAACGCCGTGATTCTGTATCTGGTCAACGCCTGGCCGGGGTGGCAGTCCGTCCCTTTCCTCACCCCGGAAACCAGCCAGGTGCTGGGCATCTTCAATCTTTCCCTGATCGTCGGCATCATCGTGAACGCCGTGTATCTGGTGCTCGACCTCCCCCCGATCAGGGCGTTGGGCGATCTGATCACCCTGGGAATCGGTCTCGCCGTGCTGGTCGGCCTGTGGGAGGTCTTCCCGTTCGACTTCCAGGACTATTCCTTCGACTGGACCGTGCTCATCCGGGCGGTCCTGATCGCGGCCATGGTCGGCACCGGAATCGGCCTGATCGTTCAGCTCGTGCTGCTGATCCGCAGCATCTTCACACCCGGTTTCGCGCCCTGACCGAGGGCTCACCTGGCGGGGCTGCCGCTCCAGCCGAAGGGCCGGTGACGAGTTCGCAGACCCCCTCGTCGTGGGCGACGAACATGCCCGTGATTCGGACCACCTTGCCGAACGAAACGCTGAGCTCTCGTGCCCAGGCCTGGTCGGGGGCGGTGAGGGCGGCCGCGCCGGGACGCTCCAGGGTCAGGATGACGCTGCCTCCGGGCCCGTGGCAGCGCAGTACCTCGGTGATCGCCGCAGCCATCCCGGTGACGCTACCCGGATCCGGCCGGAGGGGGATCCCGTCCACGGGGATCAGGAGGGGGATCTGCCATCCCTGGGCATCGAGCATCATGAACCAGAGCTGCCGGCGGATGGCGTGGCCGATCAAGTCGGCGACTCGCTCCCTGGCCTCGGTCATCGTGGTCACGGGAGCGGCGTCTTCGATTCGGAGTGGGCTGGTCATGTGCACCAGAGTGCCCGAGCGTGGAGGCCTGGGGCGGGTCTGCACAGGCTCAGGTCGGCCGTCGGGCCTGGGGAGGAATCCCCGCCAGGGCCGCCGGGCAACCGGTTACCCGAACGACTCCATCAGCCGGGATCGCAGCAGAAACCTCACGCCCCGCGGGGCCTCGACGGAGAAGCCGCCGCCACGGCCGGGCACCACGTCGACGCTGAGGAAGGTGTGGCTCCAGTACTCGAACTGCTCGGCAGACATCCAGAAATCGATCACGCGTGGTTCCGTTGCGGACGGCGCGATGTCCAGCCGGCCGAGGAGCACATCCCGGTCGGAGGTGATGAACTCCCCCGCCGGGTAGCTCAGGGCGAGGAACCGTCGCAGCAGCCCCCCGACTGGTGGAACATGAGCGGCCCGTGTTCGTCCCAGAGGCTCCGCACTAGTTCGACCGCGACCGGGGTCAACTCCACCCGAGCACTGGTTTCCCCCGGGATGGTGATCGATGCGATGACGCTTTCCTGCGGCATGGCCGTTCCCTTCTGATCGGTCGAGTCCTGGGGCCTGCTGGTACGCGCCGAGCGCGAGCTTGTTGTTCTCCCGGCCGATCCCCGAGCTCTTGTAACCGCCGAATGACGCTCCGGCGGGGTAGGCGTGATAGTTGTTCACCCAGACCCGGCCGGCCTGGATGTCCCGGCCGGCCTTGTAGGCGATGTTGCCGTTGCGGGACCAGACACCGGCGCCGAGCCCGTAGAGGGTGTCGTTGGCGATCGAGATGGCGCCGTCGTAGTCGGTGAAGCTCGTCACTGCGAGCACCGGGCCGAAGATCTCCTCCTGGAAGAGGCGCATCTTGTTGTGTCCCTCGAAGATGGTCGGTTCCACGTAGTAGCCTCCGCTGATCTCGCCGCCGAGGTCGACCCGTTCGCCGCCGAGGGCCAGCTTCGCGCCCTCCTTCTTGCCGATGTCGATGTAGGACAGGATTTTCTCGAGCTGGTCGTTGCTGGACTGCGCGCCGACCTGCGTGTTCGTGTCGAGCGGGTTGCCCTGGATCGCCTTGCGGGTGCGTTCGACGGCGTCGCCGAGGAAGTCGTCGTAGATCGGCTTCTGCAGCAGCGCCCGGCTGGGGGCCGTGCAGACCTCGCCCTGGTTGAACGCGAACAGCACGAAGCCTTCCTGGGCCTTGTCGTAGAAGGCGTCCTTTTCCTGGGCGACGTCGCTGAAGAAGATGTTGGGGTTCTTTCCGCCGAGTTCCATGGTCGACGGGATGATGTTGGCGCTCGCGTACTGCATGATCAGGCGCCCGGTCGAGGTCTCCCCCGTGAACGCGATCTTCCGGATCCGCGACGACGAGGCGAGCGGTTTGCCGGCCTCGATGCCGAACCCGTTGACGACGTCGAGCACTCCCGGAGGCAGGATGTCGCCGTCCAGTTCGATCAGCACCAGGATCGACACCGGGGTCTGCTCGGCCGGCTTGAGCACGATCGCGTTGCCGGCTGCCAGGGCCGGGGCCAGCTTCCAGACGGCCATCAGGAGCGGGAAGTTCCACGGGATGATCTGCCCGACGACGCCGAGCGGCTCGTGGAACTGGTACGAGACCATGTCGCCGTTCAGCTCAGCGTGCTCGCCGTCCTGGGCCCGGATCGCCGAGGCGAAGTACCGGAAGTGGTCCGAGGAGAGCGGGAGGTCGGCGTTCAAGGTCTCCCGGACCGGCTTCCCGTTCTCCCAGGTCTCGGCGACGGACAGCAGTTCGAGGTTGGCGTCGATGATGTCGGCGATCTTGTTCAGGATGGCCGCGCGCTCGGTCGACGAGGTTTTCCCCCAGGCCGGCGCGGCCCTGTGGGCGGCATCCAGTGCCAGCTCGATGTCTTCGGCGGTTCCGCGGGCGACCTCGGCGAATGGTTTTCCGTTGACGGGCGAGATGTCCTCGAAGTACTGGCCCTGGACGGGCTTCACCCACTCGCCGCCGATCCAGTTCTCATAGCGGGGTTTGAAGGTGACTAGGGCGCCCGGGGTTCCGTGGTTGGAATAGACGGTCATGATCTCTCCTCGTCGACGACGTTGTCGGTGGGGTCCGCCTGCTGCGGACCTGGCCTTGAGCCTAGGAAGGAGAACGTTGCTTCAGCGTTGCGGGATCTTGCGAGGCTCGGCCTCGGTGCCCCTCTGCTGCATTTCGGCGTCGATCCGCTTGAGCCGGGCCACGACGGATGCCCGTTTCGGCGACCGGGCCGGCAACAGTTCGAGGCAGGCCCGCCAGACCTCGCTGTCATAGGTGGCCTCGTCGGTGCGCGCGTACTCGAGCAGCAACTCGGCGGAGGCGTCGCTGAGCATGGCTTCGCGCAGTCTGGCCGAGACCTCGGTGCGGATCTCGATGATGCCGGGCGCGCTGGAACCGGGCAGCACCGGTCCGCGGTAGGCGCCCAGGGCGACCCGGTGCGCGCCCCGCTCGAGGAAGGCGAGCACCCGCTGGGCGTCGAGCTCGAGAGGGGTCTCGAGGCGGTAGGGGCGGGAGGCGATGCCGATCCGGGGGCTGGTCTGTTCCAGCACCTTCCGCAGCCGCACCATTTCGGCCCTGAGGTTGTCGACCCCGTTCGCCTGGTCGGTGAGCAGCAGCGACAACCGGTCGGCCGAGAGCCCGTCCCGGTTCCACGCCAGCAGGGTCAGAATTTCGGCGTGGCGCGGGCTGACCTCCCCGGCGCCGCCGTCGTTCTCCAGTTGACCGTGGTCCCGGCCGAGCACCTCCAACCGGGCCGGAGAGGTGCGCACCGGGGGTGCCGGCAGCGCCCGGCCGAAGAACCGCGCCACCGTGGGCGCCGCCGCGGAGGCGCTCAGGCGCTGGATGCGCAGTTCCGCCTCCATCGCGGCGACGGCCGCCTCCACCAGCGGGAGGGTCTGGGGGGCCACCGCCTCGGCTCCGCCGGTGATGTCGATGACGCCGAGGATGTCACCGGAGTCCGGGTCGTGGATGGGCACGGCGGTGCAGCTCCACGGATGCGCGAGGTGGTTGAAGTGCTCGGCGCGCTGGATCTGGATGCCGTGGTCGAGGGCCAGGGCCGTTCCCGGAACGCTCGTGCCGACCCGTCGCTCCGACCCGTCGGAGCCCTCGACGAACAGCATCCCCTCGGCACGCCGGCGCACCTCCCGGTCGCCGTCGATCCAGAGCAGCCGGCCGAATTCGTCCCCGATCGCCACGATCAGCCCGGAATCGAAGGAGTGACGGATCAGCAGGTTGTGAACCACGGCCAGAACGGACGCCAGGGCGTGCTGGTCTCGTTTGTCCCGCAGTTCGTCGAACGTGAGCTCCCGCTCCGGGGCGAGCCTCGACGGGTCGAGTCGCAGTGACAGGGACCGGTCCCAGGATTCCTGCACCAGCTTGCGCACACCCGGCCGCGCCACCTTGTCCAGGACCGCGGCCTCGTGCGCCCGCGCCAGCTTGACGAAGCTGCCCTCGCTCAGATCCGACGCAGAACCAACGGTCCACGGACTCGTCATGCAACCTTTGAACAACTGTGGTCAGGGGCGATCGGGATGTACCCGGATCAGACGTCAGTATAGGCGCAGCACCCGGTCAGGAGCCGATCTCCTGGTAGGCGGCGAACAACAGCGAGGCGTCGGGGCCTTCGAGCACGGTGGGCTTGCCGATGTCGTCCAGGACGATGAAACGCAGCATGCCGCTGCGCGTCTTCTTGTCGCGCTGCATGGTCGCGAGCAGGGTGCTCCACCGCCCGACCGGGTAGGTGGTCGGCAGGGTGAGCGATTCCAGGATGCTGCGGTGCCGGTCCACGGCCGCGTCCGACAGGCGCCCGCTCAGCCGGGCGACCTCGGCGGCGAACATCATGCCCACCGCGACGGCGGCACCGTGACGCCATCCGTAG
The DNA here is from genome assembly GCF_004403545.1 of Cryobacterium sp. TmT2-59. NCBI lineage: Bacteria > Bacillati > Actinomycetota > Actinomycetes > Micrococcales > Microbacteriaceae > Cryobacterium > Cryobacterium sp. TmT2-59. Next base: position 89,385 of record NZ_SOGM01000073.1, read on the forward strand.
CGTTCCGCGTGCTCGATCGCGTGACCGAGGGTGTGCCCGTAGTTCAGGATCTCCCGCAGTCCGGACTCCTTGAAGTCCTGCCCGACGACCTCGGCCTTCATCCCGATCGCAAGCTCGAGCACACGCCGGAACTGCGGCGTGGCCGGGTCGGTGACGGCCGCGACATCCGCTTCGACGATGTCGAGGATCTCGGGCAGCTGGATGAAGCCGGCCTTCACGATCTCGGCGAAGCCGGCCAGGATCTCGTTGCGCGGGAGGTCGGCCAGGGTGTCCAGGTCGCAGATCACGGCGGCCGGGGCGTAGAACGTGCCGACGAAGTTCTTGCCCTCGGCGGTGTTGATGCCGTTCTTGCCGCCGACGGCCGCGTCGACCATGGCGAGTACGCTTGTCGGGATCTGCACCAGGCGAACCCCGCGCAGCCAGGTGGCGGCCACGAAACCGGCCAGGTCGGTGACGGCGCCGCCGCCGAAGCCGATCACGGCGTCGGTCCGGCTGAAGTCGGCCTGGCCCATCACCTGCCAGCAGAATGCCGCCACCTCGACCCGCTTGGCGCCCTCCGCGTCGGGCACCTCCGCGATCAGCACCTCGTACCGGCCGAGCAGGCTCTCGCGCAGGGCGGCCGCGCGGGCACCGAGGTGGGAGGTGTGCACGATCAGCACCTTGGCCACCTTCGGGCCGAGCTGTTCCACGACCTCGTCCAGGAGGTTCCGGCCCACGAACACGGGGTAGCTGTCGACTCCGTTCACCGTGATCACAGTGGTGGCGGGCTCGACGCTTTCAGGGGAGGTGTTTTTTGATTCTGTATTTTCAGACACGATGGCTCCGGTCACGTTCTCGTTGTGGTCCAGGTCACGACGGCATCGGCAATGGCGTCCAACGGACGGTGCGATGTGTCGAAGCGGATGCTGGCCAGCGCCTCGTAGGTGGGGCGCCGCTGGTTGTAGATGCGTTTCCAATCGGCGATGCCGCCCCGCAGCAGGGGGCGTTTGCCGCCGCCGAGCCGTCTGCGCACGGCCTGGGCCGACACGCTCAGGTAGACGACGCTGCAGCGGGCCAGGTCCGCCTGCGTGTCGGGGTCGAGCACGGCTCCCCCGCCGAGGGACACGACGGCTTTCTCGGTCAGCGCCTGCGCCACCACCTCGCGTTCGAGGGCACGAAAGTGCTCCTCACCGTGCTGCTCGAAGATCTCCTTGATCGCACCGTGGTCCGCGACGACACGCGCGTCGGTGTCGACGAACGGCACGTCGAGGGTGCGGGCCACGAGACGGCCGATCCGGGTCTTCCCGGCGGCCATCGGACCGATGAACACGAGCGGGAACAGCGGTTTGGCTGGATGCTGCTGCTCCTGGTGCTGCTGCTCCTGGTGCTGCTGCTTCTGGTGCTGCTGCGTCGGCTTCGCTGCATCCCGCATTACTACAGGGAGGCGTCGCTGGACGCGCTCGTCTTGAGGTTCGCCGGGATGTGGGCCAGGTACGACTCCAGGTTGCGACGGGTTTCCTCGATCGAGTCCCCGCCGAATTTCTCCAGGACCGAGTTCGCGAGCACGAGAGCCACCATCGCCTCCGCCACCACGCCGGCCGCCGGGACAGCACAGACGTCGGAGCGCTGGTGGTGAGCGGGCGCCGCCTCACTCGTCGTCACATCCACCGTGCGGAGGGCCCGCGGGATGGTCGCGATGGGTTTCATGCCGGCCCGCACGCGCAGCACGGTCCCGGTGCTCATGCCGCCCTCGGTGCCGCCGGCCTTGTCGCTGACCCGCTGGATGCGGCCGTCGGACTGGACAAGCTCGTCGTGGGCGTCCGAGCCGCGCCTGGTCGTGGTGAGGAAGCCGTCGCCGACCTCGACACCCTTGATCGCCTGGATGCCCATCAGCGCGGCAGCCAGTTGCGAGTCGAGCCGGCGGTCCCAGTGCACGAAGGAGCCGAGCCCGGGAGGAAGGTTGTAGGCGAGCACCTCGACGACGCCGCCGAGGGTGTCGCCCTCCTTGTGCGCCAGGTCGACTTCGGCCACCATCCGGGCGGAGGTGGCCTCGTCGAAGCAGCGCAGCGGGTCATCATCGAGGGCGTCCACGTCTCCCGGAACGGGGAGCGGGGCGTCGTCCGGCACCCGCACCGGTCCGATGGACAGCGTGTGACTGACCAGGCCGATGCCCAGTTCCGACAGGAAAGAACGCGCGATCGCGCCGAGGGCGACGCGGGCGGCGGTCTCTCGGGCGCTGGCGCGCTCGAGCACAGGGCGGGCCTCGTCGAAACCGTACTTCTGCATGCCGGCGAGGTCGGCGTGACCGGGCCGGGGCCGGGTCAGGGGCGCGCCGCGGCCTCGACCGCTGGGCGTCTCCTTCGGAACGTCGGGGCTCATCACGTCGACCCACTTGGGCCATTCGGTGTTGCCGATGCGCAGGGCGACCGGTCCGCCCAGGGTGAGCCCGTAGCGCACACCACCGGAGATGTTGAGTTCGTCCTGCTCGAACTTCATCCGCGCGCCTCGGCCGTAGCCGAGTTTGCGGCGCGCGAGATCGAGGCGGATCGCATCAAGAGTGACCGGGATTCCAGCGGGCAAACCCTCGACAATGGCGATGAGTTCGGGGCCGTGGGACTCTCCGGCAGTGAGCCAACGAAGCATGCCCACTATCCTGTCACAGCCTGTCCGGTCAGGGCGCCGCGCATGGCCTGCAGCACGGCGTCCTCGCCGGGAAGCGGTTCGAACGGATCGCCCGAACGGAATATGCGCACCTGGATCAGGGCCTGGTGCAGCAGCATCCCCTGCCCGGATGACACGCTGCCTCCCGCAAAGGCCCACGACCGGGCAAGTTCGCTCGGCCACGGCGAGTAGCTCACATCGAAGAGCGGCGCCCGGCGGCGCAGGTCGGCGGGGAATTCGCCGCCGAGGGCGGTCCCGCCCGGAAGGGTGCTGATCACGAGTTCGCTGTGCCGGCTCGGATCGGCGAGATCCGCGAGCTCCCCGACGGTCACGACCACGCCGAGGCTGCGGCCCAGCTCGATCAGGTCGGCCGCCTTCGCCGGGGTTCGCACCAGGACGTCGACCGATTCGGCGCCCAGGTCCGCCGCCGCGACGAGAGCGGACGCCCCCGTGGCGCCGGCGCCGAGCACGGTCACGTGGTCGGCCCGACGCACCCCGGCTTCGGCCAGAGCGCGTACCAGGCCGGGGACATCCGTGTTGAAACCCTGCAGGGTCCGACGGCCGTCGGCCTGGCCGAACAGCACGGTGTTCACCGAACCGGTCTGGGCTGCCACCCGGTCGACGCCGTCCAGGAGCGGGAGGATCTCGTGCTTGAGGGGCATGGTGAGGGAGAGGCCCAGCCAGTCGGCGTCCAGCGAGCCGACGAAGGAGGCCAGCCCGTCGGCGGTGACCTCGACCGTGTTGTATCTCCAGTCCAGCATGAGCGCCCGGTAGGCGGCCCGGTGCAGCGCCGGTGACAACGAGTGCGCGATCGGCGACCCCAGCACCGCGAGGCGCCGGGGGGCAACGGATGCCGCGTGCCTAGCCATATTCGGGGTGCTCGTCCATCCAGGCCAGCCACTTGGCGACCGCCGCGTCATGCTCCGCCGCCGTGGCGGAGAAGATCGTTTCGCCGGTGTCGAGGTTCCAGGTCACGAAGTAGAGCCAGGGGCCGTCGGCCGGGTGCACGGCGGCGTCGATCGCGGCGTCGCCCGGGTTGGAGATCGGCCCGATCGGCAGGCCGGGGTGCTGGTAGGTGTTGTAGGGGTTGGCGGGGTCGCCCCGCTCGGCGTCCGTCGTGGTCACGCGGTGGGTCTCCCCGGTGCCGTAGGCGACGGTGGCGTCGGACTGGAGCAGCCCGGTTTCCCACTGCGCCGGGTCGAGCCGGTTCAGGAACACCCGGGAGACCTTGTAGTAGTCCTCGGTCAGGCCGGCTTCGCGCTGGATCAGGGAGGCCAACACGATGGTCTTCCAGCGGTTCTCCGGAGCCACCCCGGCGTCGTCGAGGGCCTGGAACTGACGATCGACGAGGGTCTTGATCGCGTCCGCGGCCGACAGTTCGGGCGCGAAGGTGTAGGTGGCCGGGAACAGGAAGCCCTCGAGGGAGGTCGCCTCGGCCGGAAGCCCGTAGGCGACGACGTCCTTGGCGGCGGCCTTCAGGTCGGCCAGCGGGATGCTGGTGCCTTCGGAGACCAGCTGGAGCACGTCCACCGCGGCGGTGCCCTCGGGAATCACGACGGTTTGCTCGAGCTTGCTGGCGGGGTCGAGCAGCGCGTCGAGGGCCGCGCGGCCGCTCATCTTGCTGGCCAGCCGGTAGGCGCCGGGCTGGAACACCGGCGCGGGCGACTCCTTCAGGAGCAGGGAGTAGAAGGCCTCATAGCTCTTCACCACGTCCTGGTCGACGAGGGAGTCTGCCACGTCCTGCCCGGTTTCGCCGTCATGGATCATCACCACGACCTTCGAGGTGCCCTTCCCGGCGTAGTCTGCGGGCCCCTGCACGGCCGCGACGATCTTCGAGAGGGGTTCCTGCAGCAGCAGGACGCCGCCAGCCAGCAACGCGACCACGACCAGGGTGATGATCAGCCCGACCCAGGCGCCCCGCCGCCTCTTCTTCCGCGGCGGTTCGGTGCCGAGCTGGGTGCGCCGGCTGGAACGCGTGCCCGGCTGCTGCGATTCCCGCAGGGCCCGGCGCGACGGTACCGTCGGCGACGCGGATGCGTTCGCTCCCGGAACGGCGGGGTCGCGGGGCGCGCTGGCGCTGGTGTTCACGCCGCCGCTGCTGTTCACGCCGCCACTGAGCAGGGCGTCCCAGCCCGACGGCGTGACTTCGACCGGCACTCTGTCGGGATCAGCGGGGGGATTCGTCACTGTGGCGGCCCTTCGGTCGGAGCCACCGCCGAGCCGGGTGGCGTTCCCAGAGCACGTTCGGTGTCGAGGGCATGTTGAAGAATTATAGTGGCGGCGACCTGATCGACCACTGGGCGCTGGGTCCTGGCCTTGCGCCCGGCGGCGCGCAGCACCGACTGGGCGGCGACCGTGGACAGGCGCTCGTCGACCAGTCGCACCGGGATCGACAGGGTCCGGGCGAGCAACTCTGCGAAACCCACCGCGTCGTTGGTCGATGCTGTCCGGTTTCCGGACAGCGCCAGGGGCAGGCCGACCACGACCTCGATGGCGTCGAGCTCTGCCACCACGGCCGCGATCCGCACCACGTCCAGGCTGCCGGACTGGTCGCGACTCACGGTCTCGACCGGCGTCGCCAGCATGCCGTGCGGGTCGCTTCGGGCGAGCCCGATCCGCGCTGTCCCGACGTCGACTCCCACTCTCACGCCGTGACGCATGCTGCTCAGCCCGCTACGGCTGAGGTGACGGCTGCGAGGGCGTTCGGAATGGCCGCGACATCGGTGCCGCCGCCCTGGGCGAGGTCGTCCTTGCCGCCGCCGCCGCCGCCGAGGATCCCGGCGACCTGCTTGGCCAGCGCGCCGGCCCGGTGGCCGGACTCGCGCGCCGCGGCGTTGGTGGCCACGATAACGACCGGCTTCTCGCCGACCACCGCGGCGAGGGCGACGACGGCCGGGCCGCTTCCCAGCTGGGTGCGCGTGGCGGTCACCAGCATCCGCAGTTCGTCGGCGGAATTCAGCGTGCCGACGTTCTCGGCGACGACCTTGACCGAACCTGCCGTGGAGGCGGACGCGACGAGGGCCGGCACCTTGTCCGTGAGTGCACGGGCTTCGAAGGCCGCGATCTTCTTCTCGGCGGCCTTGAGGTTCTGCACGAGCTCGTTGATGCGTTCGGGCAGCTGATCCCGGGGGGTCTTCAGGTTCGCGGTCAGCTGGGAGACGAGGGCGCGTTCGGCGGCCAGGTCGCGGAAGGCCTCGAGGCCGACCAGCGATTCCACCCGGCGGTTCGTGGATCCGACGGAGCCCTCGCTGACGAGGCTGATCATTCCGATCTCCGCGCTGGAAGAGACGTGGGTTCCCGCGCACAGTTCACGTGACCAGGGGCCGCCGATGTCGACCACCCGCACGCGGTCGCCGTACTTTTCGCTGAACAGGGCCATGGCTCCGAGGGCCTTCGCCTCGGCCAGGGGAAGCTCGCGGGTCTGAACGGGCAGGTTGTCCCGGATGGCGTTGTTCGAGATCTCTTCGATCTCGCTGCGGGTCGCCGGGGACAGAGCCTGGTTCCAGGAGAAGTCGAGGCGGAAGAAACCGGCCTTGTTGTAGGAGCCGGACTGGTGCGCGTTCGGGCCGAGCACCTGGCGCAAGGCTGCGTGCAGCACGTGCGTGCCGGAGTGGGCCTGGCGCGCGCCGCGGCGCCAATCGGGGTCGACGACGCTGGTGGCCGCGTCTCCGACACCGACCTCGCCGGACCGGACCTGGACCTTGTGGCTGATGAGCCCCTTGACGGGCTTCTGCACGTCGAGGACCTCGAGCTCGTAGCCGGTTCCCACGATCAGGCCGGCGTCGGCCTCCTGGCCGCCGGACTCCGCGTAGAGCGCCGTCTCGGCCAGGATGACCTCGGCGATCTCACCGGAAACGGCGCGGTCGACGGACTGTCCGCTCACGATGATGCCGAGCACGCTGGATTCGGTCTGCAGGGCGTCGTAGCCGGTGAAGAGCGTCTCCCCCGCCGCGCGGAAGGCGCTGTAGACCGACAGGTCGGCGAGGTGCGTCTTCTTGGCCTTAGCGTCGGCTTTGGCCATTGCGCGCTGCTTGGCCATGAGGGCGTCGAAGGCGTCGCGGTTGACGCTGAGGCCGGCCTCCTCGGCCATCTCGAGGGTGATCTCGATCGGGAAGCCGTAGGTGTCGTGCAGGAGGAACGCGGTGTCGCCCGGGAGAACGACCTTCTCGGCCTTCTTGGTCTTCGCCACGGCGAGGTCCAGGACCGCACTGCCGCTGGCGAGGGTGCGGAGGAAGGTCTCCTCCTCCGCGTACGCCGCCTGGCTGATCCGGGAGTAGTCGGCCTTGACCTCGGGGTAGGCCCCGGCCATGGCGTCGCGTGAGGCCGGGAAGAGCTCGGGGAAGGTGGAGCCCTCCACGCCGAGGAGGCGCATGGCGCGGACGCTCCGGCGCATGAGGCGGCGCAGGATGTACCCGCGGCCCTCGTTGGACGGCATGACGCCGTCGCTCATCAGCATCAGGGACGACCGCACGTGGTCGGCGACGATGCGCATCCGCACGTCGTCATCGTGCACGGCGCCGTAACGGCGACCGGACAGCTCCGCGGCACGGTCGAGGACCGGACGCACCTGGTCGATCTCGTACATGTTCTCGACGCCCTGCTTGAGGAAGGCGACGCGTTCGAGGCCCATTCCGGTGTCGATGTTCTTCTTCGGCAGGTCGCCGAGGATGATGAAGTCGTTCTTGCCGGTGCCCTCGCCGCGCAGGTACTGCATGAAGACGAGATTCCAGATTTCGACGTAACGGTCGTCGTCGGTGGCCGGACCGCCGTCGATGCCGTAGGCGGGACCGCGGTCGAAGAAGATCTCGGAGCAGGGTCCGGCGGGGCCCGGCTGGCCGGTCGACCAGTAGTTGGTGTCCATGCCGAGGCGCTGGATCCGGTTCTCGGGCAGGCCGAGGGCGCGCCAGTAGCGGAAGGCCTCGTCGTCGTCTTCGTAGACCGTGACCCAGAGGTCTTTCTCCGCGAAGCCGTAGCCGCCGTCGGCCTCTGAGGTGGTGAGCAGCTCCCAGGCGTACCCGATGGCTTCTTCTTTGAAGTAGTCGCCGAATGAGAAGTTGCCGTTCATCTGGAAGAAGGTGCCGTGACGCGGCGTCTTGCCGACCTCTTCGATGTCATTGGTGCGAATGCACTTCTGCACGCTCGTCGCGCGCGGGTACGGGGCCGGTACGAGACCGGTCAGGTAGGGCACGAACGGAACCATGCCGGCCACCGTGAAGAGGAGTGTGGGGTCGTCGCTGACGAGCGAAGCGGAGGGGACAACGGTGTGTCCGCGATCGGCAAAGAAGTCGAGCCAGCGCCCGCGAATTTCAGCAGTCTGCATTAGTTCCGTAGTTCGTTGTAGCGGGAAAAAGATGGAAATTTACGGCTGGGTGAGCTTTTCGATCGAGTCGTCGGCTTCCGCAGCGATATCGCCGATGGCGTCCCGCAGTTCGGCCTCGCGTTTGCGGTAACCGTCCGAGATGGCCTCGCCGAATTCGCGGGCCTTGGTGTCGAGATCGGCAAAGAATTGCTTGCCCTGACGCGTCTTACCGCCCTCACGGGCGAGGAGCAGCCCCGTGGCCAGACCGACGACGAACCAGATGAAGTTCTTCATGACAATGCTCCCTGACGTGTGTGGAGACCCGGATCCGAGACTCGAACGGCTTCTTTCCAGAATAGCCGACTCCCTGCGCCGGACTACCGGCGCCGACGGGTGAGGGCCGGTCGGGCGGCCCCGAGGGCGGCGCGCACGCCGGCGGAGAAGCCCGCGAGCTTGACCAGCGGACCGCCGACGGTCGCGGCGACCAGGGCCACCATCGCGGAGACATTGCCCGTGACATCCGCCACATTCGACGTGATGGTGTCGACCCGGGCGAGCTGGGCGTTGGTCTCCTGCAGGGTCTTCGTCGATTCCTCGAGCAGCGGTGTCACGTTGTGGCTCAGGTCTCGGATGGCCAGGGTCGTCTCATCGAAGACGCGCCCGAGCTTGAACAGCGGGACGGACAGGAAGAGCACCAGGACGGCGAAGCCGCCCGCAAAAACCAGACCGACGATATCTGCACCAGACATTGACCAACCATCCATTCCTCGATCGGCATGCACCGACATTCGGCGTGCAGAAACGCAAAGAGCGGACCACCCCAAGGGTGATCCGCTCTCCAGCGTAGTTCAGAAGCGCTGCCTGACGGCGGCGCAGGTAAAAAAGAACCTAGCGGGCCGCGTAGTACTCGACGACGAGCTGGACTTCACAGGTCACCGGGATTTCGATGCGCTTGGGGCGGCGCACGAGGCGGGCCTGCAGCTTGTCGATCTCGACCTCGAGGTACGGCGGGAGCTTCGGGAGAACGTCGACGTGACCGCCGGCGGCTGCAACCTGGAACGGCTCCATGCCCTCGCTCTTGGGCTTGACGTGGATGAGCTGACCCGGCTTCACGCGGAAGGAGGGCCGGTCAACCAGCTGGCCGTCGATGAGGATGTGACGGTGCACGATCATCTGACGGGCCTGGGCGGTGGTGCGGGCGATGGCCGAACGCACGAGAAGAGCGTCGAGACGGGTCTCGAGAATCTCGACGAGGTTCTCACCGGTCAGTCCCTGGGCGCGGCGAGCTTCCTCGAAGGCGATCTTGAGCTGAGCCTCGCGGATGCCGTACTGGGCGCGTAAGCGCTGCTTTTCGCGAAGACGAACGGCGTAGTCGGAGTCGGTCTTGCGCTTGGTGCGACCGTGCTCCCCCGGTGCGTACGGACGCTTCTCGAGGTAGCGGGCGGCCTTCGGGGTCAGGGCGATGCCCAGGGCCCGCGACAGGCGGGTCTTACTGCGGGTGCGTGACTTGGTAGACACGGTGTCCTTTCGATGGAACTGCAAACAGGGGAAACCAGGGCGCGAGCCTGGTGTGCAAAAGCACAGACCGGCGTCATGGGAGTTCAGAGGGGTGGTTGCCACGGGACGCCCGGCTACAGAGCGAAACCCATCCAAATCTGGAGACGGACGCAGCCGCATGCCGTTCCAGTTGTAGGCCCGTTCAGGCTACCACATCGGCCCCGCTGCCCACTCCGTTGCCCGCCCCCTCCGCCCGACCCCGCCCGAACCAATTCGACGGAGATTCTGCTCTAAAACGGCTCATACCGACTGTTTCGGGCCGGTTTGGCCAAAATCTCCGTCGAATTCGTTCATCGGGCGGGGCACAGCGGAGCGGGGCGAGGGCGAGGGGCTGGGGGCTGGAGGCTGGAGGAGGCACGAGGGAGGAGGCACGAGGCACGAGGAACGAGGGAGGAGGCACGAGGGAGGAGGAGGGCTGCGGGCTGCTAGCGGGCGCGGATGATCTTGCGGAGCTTGGCGAGCCGGGCCGAGACCTCGCGCTCGTTGCCGTGCTCGGTGGGTTCGTAGTAGCGAGCGTCGGCGATCTCGTCCGGCGGGTACTGCTGGGCCAGCACGCCGAGGACGTCGTCGTGGGGGTACCGGTAGCCCCGGCCGTGACCGAGCCGTTTGGCGCCGGAATAGTGGGCGTCGCGCAAATGTTTGGGGACGCGGCCCGTCTTGCCGGCGCGAACATCCGCGATGGCCTTGTCCAACGCCATATAAGAGGCGTTGGATTTCGGCGCCGTGGCCAGGTGCACGACCGCCTGGGCCAGTGGGATGCGACCCTCCGGCATGCCGATGTACTGCACGGCGTCCGCGGCGGCGATGGCGATCAGGAGGGACTGCGGATCGGCCATGCCGATGTCTTCCGAGGCCAGGACGATGATGCGGCGGCAGATGAATCGCGGGTCTTCGCCGGACTCGATCATGCGCGCGAGGTAGTGCAGGGACGCGTCGACGTCGGATCCTCGAACAGACTTGATGAACGCGCTGATCACGTCGTAGTGCTCGTCGCCGTTGCGGTCGTAGCGAAGCAACGCCCGGTCCACGGCGAGGGCGACGATCTCGGTGGTGATGACCGGCCGCTCGTCCGCTCCCGGTTCGGATTCCGCCGGCCTGACCGCCGACGCCGCCGACACGGATGCGGCCTCCAGCGCCGTGAGCGCCCGGCGGGCGTCCCCCGACGCGAGCCGGATGATCGCCGCCCGGGCCTCGGGGTCGAGAACGAACCGGTCCGCCAGACCGCGCGGCTCGACCACGGCACGGTCGACGACGATGCCGAGGTCGTCGTCGCTGAGGGTCTCGAGGGTCAGGAGCAGGGACCGTGACAGCAGCGGAGAGATGACCGAGAACGACGGGTTCTCGGTGGTCGCGGCCACCAGGATGATGATCCCGTTCTCCACACCCGGGAGCAGGGCATCCTGCTGGGCCTTGCTGAAACGGTGGATCTCGTCCAGGAAAAGTACCGTGGAGAGCCCGTAGAGGTCACGACTCGTGCGCGCCTCCTCCATCACCTGGCGCACGTCACGCACGCCGGCCGAGACAGCGGACAACTCCACGAACCGACGACCGGAGCTGTGTGCGATGGCCTGGGCGAGCGTGGTCTTGCCTGTGCCGGGCGGGCCCCAGAGGATGACGGAGACGGCGCCCTGCTCCCCCGTCTTGTCGCTCGCCAGGCTCACCAGCGGCGAGCCGGGAGTCAGCAGGTGCTTCTGGCCGGCGACCTCGTCGAGACTCTTCGGGCGCATCCGCACGGCGAGCGGTGTGGCACCGCTGCGTAGTCCCGGTTGAACATCAGCCATAGGTCCAGCGTAGTTTGTGCCGGTGACCGGGCGAACAGTGCCGGGCGACGGGCCCGCGACCCTGTTTGTCTGGATTCACTCGGTTGCGTAGAGTTCAACGTGGTTCGGGCGTCAATCGCGCCGGGCCGTCCCTGCGTGATCTGGCCGTGCGCGGCCCCCTGGAGGATACGACGTGGTAGTGAACAAGAAACAAGACCGCGAAGCCCGCGAGGCGCGTGTGCGGGTTCGTGCCTTCCAGGCCCGGCGGGCGGTGCACGAGCACCAGCAGAAGCGTCGGTTGCGGGACAACATCTTTGCCGGTATAGCGGTGACGGCCGTGCTCGCCCTCGCCGTGGGCGCGCAGTTGGCCTTCTTCAGCGGCGGCTCCGGGAAGGTCGCGCCCTCCACGTCGGCCACCCCGACCCCGTCGGCGAGTGAGACGGCGCCGGCCGGCGCGAACTCGGGCGATGTCCCGCCCACGACCCTGGCCGAGGGCCGCACCTGGACCGGCACGATGGCCCTGAACGGCATTCCACTGGAGATCGAACTGGACGGCGCCGCCGCACCGCAGGCCGTGTCGTCCACGATCAGTCTGATCAATTCGGGGTTCTACCAGGACCTGACCTGTCACCGTCTGACCACCGGCGGATTCTTCGTGCTGCAGTGCGGCGACCCCGAAGGCACCGGTGCCGGCGGGCCCGGTTACAGCTATGGCCCGGTCGAGAACGCCCCCGCGGACAACGTGTACCCGGCCGGCACCCTCGCCATGGCCCGACAGGGCGGCAACGCCTACAGCATGGGCAGCCAGTTCTTCATCGTCTACGACGACACCACCATCCCCGCCGACGCGGTCGGCGGCTACACGGTGCTGGGCAAGGTCACCGGCGGACTTGACCAGATCAAGGCGCAGATCACGGATGCCGGCGTCACCGGCGGCTCCGCGGACGGCGCTCCCGCGGTGCCGACGACGATCACACAGGTATCAGTTCAGTAGAATCACCTAAACCATGCGCGGGCTTGCAATAGGCTTGACGCAGTATTGGCTCTAGACGCAGTATCGGCTCCCTCGTGAGCGCCCGACGACATCATTAAGGTGAGGCTCTTGACTACGACAGATCAGCAACCATGGGGTCGCGTAGACGAATCCGGCACGGTTTACGTGCGCGAAGCGACAGGTGAACGCGCCGTGGGACAGTATCCCGACGCGACGCCGGAAGAGGCGCTGGCCTACTTCGAACGCAAATACGTTGAACTCAACGGACAGGTCACGCTCCTGGAACAGCGTGCAAAGGGTGGCGCGCCCGCGGCCGACATCGCGAAGTCCGTCGCTCACCTGACCGAGACGGTAGCCAACGCCAACGCGGTCGGCAACCTGGCCGCACTGGCAGCCCGCCTGGGCGCCCTGGGCGGCGCCGTGAGCGAGCTCACGGAGCAGCAGAGCGCCGAGTCGAAGGCCGCTGCTGTCGCCGCCATCGCCGAGCGCGCCGCCATCGTCGCCGAAGCAGAGGCCCTCGCGGCCGAAGACCCGGCCAAGACGCAGTGGAAGCAGACCAGTGCTGCCCTCGAGGCGCTCTTCGCCAAGTGGCAGGCTCACCAGCACGACGCCCCCCGCATCCCCAAGGGTGAGGCCAACGACCTGTGGAAGCGATTCCGGGCCGCCCGCACCACGATCGAACAGAACCGCAAGGCGTTCTTCGCCGAGTTGGACAGCGCCCACAAGGACGTCCGCAACCGCAAGCAGCACCTGATCGAGCAGGCCGAAGCCCTCGCGCCGAAGGGCGCGGACGGCATCCCGGCCTACCGCAACCTTCTCGACGAGTGGAAGCTGGCCGGCCGCAGCGGCAAAAAGCAGGATGACGCCATGTGGGCGAAGTTCAAGGCCGCCGGTGACGTGTTGTACTCCGTGAAGTCGGAAATCGACGCGCAGGACAACGAGGAGTTCGCCGGAAACCTGGAGCAGAAGCTCGAATTGCTCACCGAAGCCGAACTGCTCCTGACCGAAACGGACCGCACGAAGGCCCGCACGACCCTCAGCGCGATCCAGCGCCGGTGGGATGCGATCGGCAAGGTTCCGCGCGACTCCGTCAAGCTGGTCGAAGACCGCATGCGCAAGGTCGAGGCCGCCGTTCGCAAGCTCGACGACGACCACTGGAAGCGCAACAACCCGGAGACCAAGGCACGTGCCGAGGGCATGGCCGGTCAGTTGCACGACGCCATCGCCAAGCTCGAGGCCGAGCTCGCGACGGCCCAGGACAGCAAGGACGCTCGCGCGATCGCCGAGGCGACCGAGGCCCTGGAGACCCGCAAGGCGTGGTTGAAGGCCATCGGCCAGTAACGCGCCCCGGCTCGAACCGGGTTCGTCAACAGAAGTGAGAACGGGGATCTGTCCACAGATCCCCGTTCTTCTTGTATCCGGCCCGCGACCGGACCGCACGCTGGTCCGATGAGCTTCAGATTGCAGCCGGTGCTTTCCGCCCGGGACCTTCCACTCGCTGAACTGTGCTGCGCGCGCCTCGACGGGGAGGTGTTCAAGCTGGGCGATTTCTGGTGCCCGGTCGACGAGCCGGGCGACGCCCCGAGCCGGGCTCGCGCGGCGGGCCTCCTCGTGTCTCCACGGGCGATCGCGGAGCGGCTGACCGCCGCGTGGATCTACGGCCTCACCCCGGAGCCGCGACAGCACCAGTTCTGCGTCCACACGGCCGCCCGGATGCATCTGGCTCCCTCACCGAGGCTGCGGATCCGCGAGGTCAGCTGCAGCCCGGACCAGGTGCAGACGATTTCCGGCCTGCGGGTCACTCGCCCCCTCCGGACCGTCGTGGACCTGGCGCGGTGGAACCTGGACCCGGATGCCGATGGGGATTCGCTGCGGGCGTGCGCCCTGCCGCCACTGATCGCCGCGCTCCTGCGATTCGCCGGCCACAGCAGCGCCGATCCGGCCCGCCGGCTCTGCGCCGGCCCCAACGTGCCGTACAAGGCCCAGGCCCTGGCCCGCCTCGACGAGGCGCAGGTCCTACTGGACACCCTGCCGGCTGAGCCTACGTTGTCGGTTCAGCCGACGCTGCCGGTTTAGCCGTCGTTGACGCGGTAGACGTCGTACACGGCGTCGATGCGCCGCACGGCGTTGAGCACCCGGTCGAGGTGGGTGGTATCCCCCATCTCGAAAACGAACCGGCTGATCGCCAAGCGGTCGGTCGAGGTGTGAACCGTGGCGGAGAGGATGTTGACGTGGTGCTCGGACAGCACCCGGGTCACGTCCGACAGGAGTCCGGAGCGGTCCAGGGCCTCGATCTGGATCTGAACCAGGAAGAGGCTCTTGGAGGTCGGCGCCCAGTCCACGTCGATCATGCGCTCAGGTTCCTTGAGCAGGGACTGAACGTTGCGGCAGGTTGCCTGGTGCACCGAGACGCCGGCGCCGCGGGTGATGAATCCGACGACCTTGTCGCCCGGGACCGGGGTGCAACAGCGGGCGAGTTTGACCAGGATGTCCGGGGCTCCACGCACCAGGATGCCGGAATCGCTGTTCCGGAGCGTCTGCGTGCGCCCGTTCGGTGCGAACGGGAGATCGGTGGCATCGCTCTCCTCGACGCTTTGCAGCGTGGCGACGACCTTCTCCAACACGGACTGGGTGGACACGTGACCCTCGCCGACGGCGGCGTAGAGGGCGGAGACGTCCTCGTACTTCATCACCGCGGCCACCTCGGCGAAGGAGTCCTGGTTCATCAGCTTCTGCAGCGGCAGGTTCTGCTTGCGCATGGCGCGGGCGATGGCGTCGCGGCCCTGTTCGATCGCCTCGTCCCGGCGCTCCTTGGTGAACCACTGGCGGATCTTGTTGCGCGCCCGTGGGCTCTTGACGAAGTTGAGCCAGTCTTTGCTGGGCCCGGAGTCCGGATTCTTGGAGGTGAAGACCTCCACGACGTCGCCGGTGATCAGCGGGCTCTCGAGAGGCACGAGACGCCCGTTGACCTTGGCACCCATCGTGCGGTGGCCGACCTCGGTGTGCACGGCGTAGGCAAAGTCGACCGGGGTCGCATCGGCCGGCAGGCCGATGACGCGGCCCTTGGGTGTGAAGACGTAGACCTCTTTGGCACCGATTTCGTACCGGAGCGAATCGAGGAACTCCCCCGGGTCTGCCGTCTCGGCCTGCCAGTCAGAGATGTGCGCCAGCCAGGCCATGTCGGTGTCGCTCTGCGGGCCCGGCCCGGAGGTCTTGCCGGTGGTCTGCTCCTTGTACTTCCAGTGCGAGGCCACGCCGAATTCCGCGCGCTGGTGCATCTCCTGGGTGCGGATCTGGATTTCCACCGCGCGCCCGCTCGGCCCGAGGACGGTGGTGTGCAGCGACTGGTAGAGATTGAATTTGGGGGTGGCGATGTAATCCTTGAACCGGCCGGGCAGCGGGGTCCAGCGCGCGTGGATCGCCCCGAGCACCGCGTAGCAGTCGCGCACGGAATTGACCAGCACGCGGATGCCGACCAGGTCGTAGATCTCGTCGAACTCGCGCCCGCGCACGACCATCTTCTGGTAGATCGAGTAGTACTGCTTGGGCCGGCCGGCCACCTTGCCGCGAATCCGGGCCGCCTTGAGGTCGTCGACGATGGAGTCGATGACGTGCTGAACGAATTCCTCGCGCTGAGGGGTGCGCTGCTTGACCAGGCTGTCGATCTCTGCGTAGAGCTTGGGGTAGAGCACCGCGAACGAGAGGTCTTCCAGTTCCCACTTGATGGTCTGGATGCCCAGCCGGTGCGCGAGCGGGGCATAGATCTCAAGGGTCTCGGTGGCTTTACGCACGGCTGACTCCGCCGGCACGAAGCCCCAGGTGCGGGCGTTGTGCAGCCGGTCCGCGAGCTTGATGATCAGCACCCGGATGTCTTTCGACATCGCCACGATCATTTTGCGCACGGTCTCGGCCTGCGTGCTGTCGCCGTACTTGACCTTGTCGAGCTTCGTCACCCCGTCGACGAGCATGGTGATCTCGTCGCCGAAATCGCTCCGCAGCTGATCGAGGGTGTACTCGGTGTCCTCCACGGTGTCGTGCAGGAGCGCGGCGGCCACCGTCTTGGGGCCGATGCCGAGGTCGGCGAGGATCTGCGACACCGCGACCGGGTGGGTGATGTACGGCTCACCGCTGCGCCGGAATTGCCCTTCGTGAGCCCGTTTCGCCGTGGTGTACGCGCGTTCGATGATCGACAGGTCGACCTTCGGGTGGTGCATCCGCACGGTCTTCAAGAGGGTGTCGACAGCTCCGACCGGCTGAGCCCGCGAAAAGATGCGCGGCACGAGGCGCCGGAGCGAGGCGGGCGGAACCGGAGCCGGGGAGGCAGGAGGAGACGTCAGATCGGTCATCCGTCACCTCCATCCCTCACAACAATTATGGCTGTTCGCCACCCGGGCCTGATACCACCGGCGCCAGGTGGGGACCGACTCCCGGCCTAGGCGGTGATCTTCTCCGCGGATTTTGTCGTCGTCGCGTCGGCCTTGGCCCGAAGGGAGAGAACCTTCAGGTCCCGTTTGCGGATATCCGGCTCGCTGGACCGCAGCTGGGCGTACAGCGGCGACGCGATGAAGATCGTCGAGTATGCCCCGGCGATGATTCCGATCAGGAGCGCCAGCGAGATGTCCCGCAGGGTGCCGGCGCCGAGCACGAGGGCACCGATGAACAGGATCGATCCGACCGGGAGCACCGCCACGACGGAGGTGTTGATCGAACGCACCAGGGTCTGGTTGACGGCGAGGTTGACCGATTCTCCGAATGTGCGGCGCGAATCCGTGACGTCCTCAGCGGTGTTCTCGCGGATCTTGTCGAACACCACGACGGTGTCGTACAGCGAGTAGCCGAGGATGGTCAGGAAGCCGATCACGGCGGCGGGGGTGATCTCGAACCCGGTGATGCCGTAGAACCCGGCGGTGATGACGAGGTCGTGCAGGAGCGCGACCATGGCAGCCAGGGCCATCTTCCAGGTGCGGAAGTACAGGGCCATGCCGATCCCGGCGAGGACGAGGAAGATCGCCAACCCGCGCAGAGCCTGGCCGGTGATGTCGGCACCCCAGGACGGGCCGATGAAGGACGCGGTGACCTGGTCTTTCGGAACCGAGTAGGCGTCGGCCAGGGCGGTGCGCACATCGCGGCTGTCCTGGGCGCTGAGCTGGTCGGTCTGCACCCGGATGCCGCTGTTGCCCACGTTGGACACCTTGGGGACCGCGGAGGGCACCACGGCGTTGACGGCGTCAGACGCCGTGGCCTGGTCCTGCTTCGGCAGGTCTGACACCACGAACTCGGATCCGCCGGTGAACTCGATGCCGAAGACGAACCCGCCGCGGAGCTGCGGGACGACCAGGGCGATCAGGAGCATGACGGATGCGACGAGATACCACGTGTTGCGCCGGCCGATGATGTTGAACGATCGCTTGCCGGTGTGCAGGTCATTGCCGAACTGGGAGAAGCTGGCCATTAGGATTCCTTCCCGTTCGAGAAGCGATCGGTGCTGGAACCGACGAGGTCCTGCGCCTTGCGTTCGGCGATGGTTTGACGTTTGGCGGCTTCTTTACTGGCCGACGACAGTTTGCCTGTTGCGACCTGCGTGGACGGCTGGAACTTGGCACGGCCGCGGTAGGTGGCACCGAGCGCCCGGGGGTCGAGTCCGCTGAAGCGGTGACCCTCGTTGAAAAACCGGGTCTGCGCCAGCAGTTGGAGCATCGGGTGGGTGAACAGGATGACGACGACGACGTCGACGATCGTGGTGAGGCCGAGGGTCAGGGCGAAGCCCTTGACGTTGCCGACCGCCACGATGAAGAGCACGCCGGCGGCGAGGAAGTTCACGCCGTCCGAGGCGAGGATGGTGCGCAGAGCGCGCTTCCAGCCGGCCTCGACGGCCGACTCGAGTCCGCGACCGTCCCGCAGCTCGTCGCGCACGCGCTCGAAGTAGACGATGAAGGAGTCGGCGGTGATTCCGATGGCAACGATCAACCCGGCCACCCCGGCGAGGGACAGTCGGTAACCCTCCCGCCAGGACAGGGTCGTGATGATCAGGTACGTGATCAGGGCCGCGACGGTCAGGGAAGCGATCGTCACCACCCCGAGCAACCGGTACTGGATCAGCGAGTAGATCACGACCAGGATCAGTCCGATCAGACCGGCGATGAGACCGCCGAGGAGCTGGGAGGAGCCGAGCGTCGCGGAAATGGTGTCCTGGCTCTGCACCGTGAAGCTGATCGGCAGGGCGCCGAACTTGAGCTGGTCGGCGAGCGTCTTGGACGATTCCTTGGTGAAGTTTCCGCTGATCTGCGCGTTTCCGTCAGTGATCGCCGCGTTCGTGCGGGGCGCGGAGATGACCTGGCCGTCGAGAACGATGGCGAACTGGTTGCGCACGCCCTCGAGGCCGTTCAACCGGGTGCTGACGTCGGCGAACGCCTTGGTCCCGGTCTTGTCGAACTTCATGTTGACGACCCACTGGCCGGTGGTCGCGCCGCTCTGGTTCGTCTCCTGGCCGCTGGTGGCGTCCGAGACGTTCTCGCCGCTGACCTCGACCGGGCCGAGGATGTATTTGACCGAGCCGTCGGTCTCACAGGTGACGAGTGGCTTGTCCGCCGGGGCGACGTTGCTGGTGTCGAGCTTCGTGCAGTCGAAGGCGTCGTACTGGGCCTGGAGCGCCGGGGTGATCCAGCTCGGGTCGCTGGCGTCGGTGGGTACCGCGGTCGGCGTGCTCGACAGGTCGGGGTCGACGCTCGGGGCCGGGGTCGCCGCGCCGTCCGCGCCCACGCTGGCCGCCGACGGGGCGTCGGCCAGAAGGACGGGGCGGAATTCGAGTTTCGCTGAGGACTCGATCCGGTTGATGGTGGCGTCGTCGGGGATGCCCGGGATCGAGACGACGATGTTCTGGCCGCCCTGCGTGTTGATCTCCGCTTCGGAGACGCCGGACGCGTCAACGCGCTGCCGGATGATCGACACGGCATTGTTCAGCTGTTCCTGCGAAACTGATTGACCGGATTCGAGTTTCGGCGCGAGGATGATCTGCGTGCCACCCTCGAGGTCGAGGGCCAGCTTGGGCGTCCAGGAACCGCCGCCGGTGAGGACGCCGGCGGTGTTGAGAGCGATCAGACCGACGATGATCACCCCCAGCCACGTGAGGGAACGCCAGGCCTTTTTGGCCGGAGACGACTTTGCCACCTGTGAACTCAGCTTTCTGTGCTCATGCCCGCGCCGTCACGGCGCGGGCATGTGAGAGGGATTGGTTACGCATCGCCCTTTTTGGGCTCTTCGTCGGTGTCTGCATCAGCGACTCGCTGACCGAACTCGGGTTCGTTCATGACGCCGGCGGTGTCCTGGCCGATTTCGGCAACGGGTGCGTCCTCGGACTCGGCCACGGTCGGCTCGATCACACGGGCGATGGTCTGGCGGTGCAGCTGCACGACCGTTCCCGGTGCGATTTCAAGGGCGACCTTGTTCGCTTCCTCGTCGATCGAGAGAATGGTTCCGTACATCCCGAAGTTGGTCATGACCTCCGCGCCGGCAACCATCTGGGCCTGCAGCGCGGCCTGGTCCTTCTGGCGCTTGCGGCTGTTGCGGAACATGAAGAAAACGAGCGCCGCGAGAACGACGAGCATGACAAGAGTCAACGGATCCATAAAACTGTGAAACCTTCCGATTGCGGCGCGATGGCCGAAGCTTGTGCGTCTGATTCCTTACGAACCAACTCGAATTATAGGTCATCGAGGTTATGGGACCTTCGGAGCGCCGTCCTGCGGGTTGACGAGACCGAAGTGCCGCCACGCTGCGGGGGTCGCCACGCGCCCGCGCGGGGTGCGCGTGAGGAAGCCTATCCGCACCAGGAACGGCTCCACGACAGCCTCGATGGTCTCCGACTCTTCCCCCACGGACACCGCCAGTGTGTTCAGGCCAACCGGCCCACCCCCAAAACGGGTCAGGATGATGCGCATCACTTCCCGGTCGAGCCGATCGAGCCCGATCGCGTCCACGTCGTAGAGTTCCAGGGCCGCGTGGACGGCGGCCAGGTCGGCGTCCCCCCCGTGCACCAGGGCGTAGTCGCGCACCCGCCGGAGCAGCCGGTTGGCGATTCTCGGCGTGCCGCGGCACCGACCGGCGATTTCGGCGAGGGCCTCCCGGTCGATCCTGAAGTCGAGCAGTGCGGCGGCACGCGCCAGCACCTCCTCGAGCTCGTGGTCCGCGTAGAACTCGAGGTGGGCGGTGAACCCGAACCGGTCGCGCAGTGGGTTGGGCAGCAGCCCGGACCGGGTCGTGGCGCCCACCAGCGTGAACGGGGCGAGCTCGAGCGGCACCGAGGTGGCGCCGGCACCCTTGCCCACCATGATGTCGATCCGGAAGTCCTCCATCGCGAGGTAGAGCATTTCCTCGGCCGAGCGGGCCATCCGGTGGATCTCGTCGATGAAGAGCACCTCGCCGGGGATCAGTGAGGAGAGCACGGCGGCCAGATCACCCGCGTGCTGGATGGCCGGGCCGCTGGACATCCTCAGCGGCCGGTTGCCCTCGTACGCGATGATCATGGCCAGGGTGGTCTTGCCCAGCCCGGGCGGGCCGGCCAGCAGGATGTGGTCCGGCGTGCGGGCCTGCATGGTCGCCGCCGTCAACAGCAGCTGCAGCTGGCTGCGCACCTTCTGCTGGCCGACGAACTCCGCCAGGCTCCGGGGCCGGAGGGCGCCTTCGAACGCGAGTTCCGCGTCGCCTTCCAGAACGGGATTGGTCAGCTCGACCCCGGGGTCGCCGGCCAGGCGCGGTTCGGGTGTCATGAGCGGCGCTCCGAAGCCTGCTGGGCCGGGCCGAGCCGGGCCAGGACCAGCCGGAGGAGACTGGCCACCCCGACCTGCTCGGGATCGGCCGTGTCGGCGAGGGTCTCCTCGACCGCCTGAGCGGCCACCCGCTCAGACCAGCCCAGGCCGATCAGGGCGGTCTGCACGTTCGCGGACGCGCTCGTGGGGGCCGGGCGAGCCGCGGCGGTGGCGGCGGCGGCCGAGACGAAGACCTTGCCGGCCAGGGAGAGCACGATCAACTTGGCGGTCTTGGGGCCGATGCCGCTGACCTTGCGGAAAGCGGCGTCATCCTCGGAGGCGACCGCCTGTGCGATCCGGTTCGGGCTGAGCACGGCGAGCACACCGAGGGCCGATTTCGGTCCGACGCCGGTCACCCCGACCAGCAGCTCGAACACCTCGAGTTCGTCCGTGGCCGGAAACCCGTAGAGCGTGAGTGAGTCTTCGCGCACGATCAGCGTGGTGGAGAGGCGGGCCTCGGTGCCGACCCGCAGCGTCAGCGCGGTCGCGGGGGTGACCTGCAGGGCCAGCCCCACTCCCCCGACCTCGATCACGGCCGTCGAACCCAGGGCAGACAGGACGAGGCCACGTACGGATGCAATCACCGCTTAACACTACGGGTCACCGGCGACACGGAGCCGCGTTCGGCGGCGCGCCATGCCTTCTGGGCCGGGGTCAGCGTTCCGACCGGGACGGCGGCGCCGGTCGGCAGGGTGCCACCGGATGCGCCGGTGCGCCAGGCGTGGCAGATCGCAATGGCCAGCGCGTCCGCGGCATCCGCCGGCCTGGGCACTTCGGCCAGGCCGAGCACCCGGGCGACCATCGTGCCGACCTGCGCCTTGTCGGCGGACCCGTAACCGGTGATCGCGGCCTTGACCTCGCTGGGGGTGTGCAGGGTGACGGTCAGCCCGCGCTGAGCCGCGAGGAGGAGGGCGACCCCGCTGATCTGCGCCGTGCCCATGACGGAGCTCACGTTGTTCTGGGCGAACACCCGCTCGATCGCCACGAATTCGGGCTGGTGCCGGTCGAGCATCTCCTCGAGACCCCGGCTGATCAGCAGGAGCCTCTGCTCGAGCGGCAGGTCCGCCGCGCTGCGGAGCACGGCCACGTCGACGAGGGTCGCGGTGCGGTTGGGGTTCACGTCGACCACGCCCACGCCGCAACGGGTCAGCCCGGGATCGATGCCCAGGACCCGGACTGACACGGCCTCTACTCGGCTTCGGCCTGAAGCTCCGCGATGACCTCGGGCGACACGTCGTAGTTGCTGTAGATGTTCTGCACGTCGTCGAGCTCTTCGAGCGCGTCGATCAGTTTGAAGACCTTGCGGGCGGTTTCGGCGTCGACCTCGATCTTGAGCTGGGGCACGAATGCGATGTCGGCGGAGTCGTAGTCGATTCCGGCGGTCTGCAGCGCCGTGCGGGTGGCGACGAGGTCATGGGCCTCGCTGAAGACCTCGAACTTGTCGCCGTCGTCGACGACCTCTTCGGCACCGGCGTCGAGCACGGCCGCGAGCACGTCGTCTTCGGTGACGTTGTCACCCTTGGGCACCACGACGATGCCCTTGCGGTTGAAGTTGTAGGCCACGCTGCCGGGATCGGCCATGTTGCCGCCGTTGCGGGAGACGGTCGTGCGCACCTCGGCGGCGGCCCGGTTCTTGTTGTCGGTCAGACACTCGATCATGATGGCGACGCCGTGCGCGGCGTAGCCCTCGTACATGATGGTCGTGTAGTCGACGACCTCACCGGACAGGCCTGCACCACGCTTGACGGCGCGGTCGATGTTGTCGTTCGGGACGGAGGTCTTCTTGGCCTTCTGGATCGCGTCCACCAGCGTCGGGTTTCCCGACAAGTCGGCGCCGCCCATGCGGGCAGCCACTTCGATGTTCTTGATCAACTTGGCGAACGCCTTGGCCCGACGAGAGTCGGTGACCGCCTTCTGGTGCTTCGTTGTCGCCCACTTGGAATGTCCGGACATGAATCTCCCGTTGTCTCGCTTGGCTCTCTGGTCGTCGCACCCTGAGGTACCCCACATTCTAACCCGCGGTGTCCGGCGGAGCAGGCTTCACGCGCCCGGGGGCTGGTCCAGGATTTTCTGCAGCGTACGCAGGTTGCGCGTGGTCGTGCTCGCCCGGTACCGGGCCTTGCCGCTCAGCTTGCTGAACGGGCTGCCCACGCCCACCGACCGCAGAACCTGCCAGTACAACACGTCGGCGCCTGACCTGATCTGTTCCGTGTCGGGGTCCGCGTCGCCGGCCGCGCCGAGGAGCTCGTCCAGCACGGACCGGTCTGACCCGAGCACGACGTAGGGATGCCACCCCTCGCGGTCCGCGTCGAACGGGAACGCCCGCACGACCCGGTCGAGCCACTCGACGTCGACGAGGATGATCCAGGCCCGGTAGCCGAAGGTGTCGGAGAGCGCCCGCTCGATCCGCGCCTTCGTGGCCGCCGCATCCGTCTCACTCGTCGTGAACAGAACGTTGCCGCTGGCAAGCACCGTGCTGATCCCGGTGTATCCGAGTTCCCGGAAGACGGACTGCAGGGCCGCCATCCTGATGTTGATGCCGTTGACGTTGATGCCGCGCAGGAAAGCAACCGACCGGGTCATGTACGGACCCTAGCCGCGAAAACCGGCCGCGGCCACCTTGCCCAGGAAGTACTCGTGAAAACGGTTCTCCCCGGTGATCTCGGGGTGGAAAGACGTGCCGAGCAGGTTGTCCTGCTCGACGGCGACACACCGGCCGTCGGCGAGAGTGGCCAGCGCCCGGGCCCTGGGGCCCACGGTCTCCACGACCGGGGCCCGGATGAACACGGCGTGCACGGGAGCGTCGCCGAGGACAGGCACGTCGAGGTCGGTCTCGAACGAGAGAGTCTGGGAACCGAAGGCGTTTCGGCGCACGGCGATGTCGAGACCGCCGATGCTCTCCTGGCCGGCGATCCCGTCGATGACGGTGTCGGCGAGCATGATCAGGCCGGCGCAGGTGCCGTAGACGGGCAGCCCGCTCCGGACGAAGGCGGCCAGCGGTTCGGCCAGGCCGAACGCCCTGGCCAGTTTGTCCATCACGCTGGACTCGCCGCCCGGGATCACCAGCCCGCTGACGCGGGCCAGTTCCTCCGGGCGGCGAACGAGTTCGACGTCGGCGCCGAGGGACCGGAGAACCTCGGCATGCTCCCGAAAATCACCCTGAAGGGCGAGAACTCCAACGCTCACGGACGAGTGACTACCAGCCGCGCTCAGAGAGGCGGTGCGGTGCGGCCAGATCGGACACGTTGATGCCGACCATGGCTTCGCCGAGACCGCGGGAGACGGCGGCGATGACGCTGGCGTCGTCGTAGAACGTGACGGCCTTGACGATGGCGTTCGCGCGGGCCTGCGGGTTGCCCGACTTGAAGATGCCGGAGCCGACGAACACGCCGTCCGCGCCCATCTGCATCATCATGGCCGCGTCAGCCGGGGTGGCCACGCCGCCGGCGACGAACAGCACGACGGGGAGCTTGCCGGTGGCGGCGATCTCGGCGACGAGCTCGTACGGGGCCTGCAGTTCCTTGGCGGCGACGTACAGCTCGTCCTTGCTCAGCGACGACAGGCGGCCGATCTCGCCCTTGATGGTGCGGATGTGCTTCATGGCCTCGGAGACGTCGCCGGTGCCGGCCTCGCCCTTGGACCGGATCATGGCCGCGCCCTCGGTGATGCGGCGCAGCGCCTCACCCAGGTTCGTCGCACCACAGACGAAGGGAACCGTGAAGTTCCACTTGTCGATGTGGTTGACGTAGTCGGCGGGGCTCAGCACCTCGGACTCGTCGATGTAGTCGACGTTCAGGGCCTGCAGAATCTGCGCTTCGACGAAGTGGCCGATGCGCGCCTTGGCCATGACCGGGATGGAGACCTCGGCGATGATGCTGTCGATCAGGTCGGGGTCGCTCATGCGGGCGACGCCGCCCTGGGAACGGATGTCGGCCGGCACACGCTCGAGGGCCATGACGGCGACAGCGCCGGCGTCCTCTGCGATGCGCGCCTGCTCGGCGTTGACGACGTCCATGATGACGCCGCCCTTCATCATGTCGGCGAGTCCGCGCTTGACGCGGCTCGACCCAAACTGCTCGGCGGGTGTGGTTTCAGTCATGGCTGTAATTCTATTCCTTGCACTGGATGGGTTCCGCCCGGCAGGGGCCGGGCGGGAAAGTGTTGCTCGTTCGTGCTCTGCGCTAGTTCGTGCTCTGCGCTAGTTCGTGCTCTGCGGCCAGCCCTCGGCCACTTCGCGGCGAACATCGCCCAGAAGTCGGGGAATGGCCTTAGTTCCGGCGATGATCGGGAAGAAGTTCGAGTCGAGCGCCCACCGCGGGACGATGTGCTGGTGCAGGTGGCCGGCGATGCCCGCCCCCGCGATTCGGCCCTGGTTCATACCGATGTTGAAGCCGTCGCAGTGCGAGACCGCCTTGAGCACGCCCATGGCGATCTGGGTCAGGCTACCAATCTCGGCGACCTCCTCCGGCGACGCCTCGTCATACGTCGCAATATGCCGGTACGGACATACCAGCAGGTGACCGCTGTTGTACGGGAACAGGTTGAGCAGGACGTAGGCATAACGACCGCGGGCAACGATCAGGGCCTTCTCGTCGTCCATCTCCGGCGCCAGGCAGAACGGGCAGTCGTCGGCGTGCGGCTGCTGGCCGTCCTGGATGTAGACGAGGCGGTGCGGAGTCCACAGCCGCTGGAACGCATCCGGCACGGCTGCGAAGTCGGACGACTGTTCGGTTCCCTCGAACCCCCCGGCGTCACGGTTCATCTCAGGCCTGGCCCTGCGTCGTGACCTGGGCGCGCGTCTCGATCGAGGCGACGATGCGGCGGATGGCGTCGTCCACGGGCACCCCGTTCTCCTGTGTGCCGTCGCGGAAGCGGAAGCTGACCGCTTCGTTGTTCCGGTCGTCCTCGCCGACGATCAGCTGGAACGGCACCTTGGCCTTGGTGTGGTTGCGGATCTTCTTCTGCATCCGGTCGTCGGAGTGGTCGACCTGGGCGCGCACCCCGGCGGCTTTCAGCCGGCCCACGATCTCGTCGAGGTAGGGACCGTACTGCTCGGACACCGGGATGCCGACGACCTGCACCGGGGACAGCCAGACCGGGAATGCCCCGGCGTAGTGCTCGGTGAGCACCGCGAAGAAGCGTTCGATCGACCCGAACAGGGCTCGGTGGATCATGACCGGGCGCTGACGCGAGCCGTCGGGCGCGGTGTACTCGAGGTCGAAACGCTCGGGCAGGTTGAAGTCCAGCTGGATGGTGGACATCTGCCAGGTGCGGCCGATCGCGTCGCGCGCCTGCACCGAGATCTTCGGCCCGTAGAACGCCGCCCCGCCCGGGTCGGCGACGAGGTCGAGACCGGATGCTTCGGCGACCTCACGCAGGGTCTCGGTCGCTTCGGCCCACGCCTCGTCGCTGCCCACGAACTTCTTCGGGTCTTTCGTGGAGAGCTCCAGGTAGTAGTCCTCGAGCCCGTAGTCGGCGAGCAGCTTCAGCACGAAGTTGAGCGTGGAGGTGAGCTCCTCCTTCATGCCGTCGCGGGTCGTGT
Organism: Cryobacterium sp. TmT2-59; assembly: GCF_004403545.1. Taxonomy (NCBI): domain Bacteria; kingdom Bacillati; phylum Actinomycetota; class Actinomycetes; order Micrococcales; family Microbacteriaceae; genus Cryobacterium; species Cryobacterium sp. TmT2-59. Next base: position 115,981 of record NZ_SOGM01000073.1, read on the forward strand.
AGATGTGGGCGTCGTCCTGGGTCATGCCGCGCACGCGGGTGAGCCCGTGCACGACGCCGGACTTCTCGTAGCGGTAGACCGAGCCGAATTCGAACAGGCGCATCGGCAGGTCGCGGTAGCTGCGGCCGCTGGAACGGAAGATCAGGTTGTGGAACGGGCAGTTCATCGGCTTGAGGTAGTAGTCGACGCCCTGGCGGGTCATGTGACCGTCGGCGTCGTATTCCGCGTCGAGTTTCATCGGCGGGAACATGCCGTCGGCGTACCAGTCCAGGTGCCCCGAGGTCTCGAACAGGTTCGACTTGGTGATGTGCGGCGTGTACACGAAGTCGTAGCCGGCTTCGGTGTGGCGCTTGCGGGAGTAGTCCTCCATCTCCTGGCGGATGATGCCGCCACGGGGGTGGAACACGGGCAGGCCGGAGCCGATCTCCTCGGGAAAGCTGAACAGGTCGAGTTCGGCGCCGAGCTTGCGGTGGTCGCGCTTGGCGGCCTCTTCCTGGCGGGCCTGGTAGGCGCGCAGTTCGTCCTTGGTGGGCCAGGCGGTGCCGTAGATGCGCTGCAGCTGCGGGTTCTTCTCGGAGCCGCGCCAGTAGGCGGCCGCGAGGCGGGTCAGGGAATACCCGTTGCCGATCATGCGAGTGTTCGGCAGGTGCGGGCCGCGGCAGAGGTCCTTCCAGAGGGTCTCCCCGGTCTTGGGGTCCACGTTGTCGTAGATGGTGAGTTCGGCGCCGCCGACCTCGACCGACTCGTTGTCGGCGCTCTCGGCCGCACCGCCCTTGAGCCCGATCAGTTCGAGCTTGTACGGCTCCGCGGCGAGTTCTTCCCTGGCCTGGTCGTCGGTCACCACCCGGCGCACGAACCGCTGCCCCTGGCGGATGATGCGGTCCATGGCTTTCTCGAGGGCCTTGATGTCGTCCGGGGTGAACGCCTCGGCCACGTCGAAGTCGTAGTAGAAACCGTCGGTCACGGGCGGGCCGATGCCCAGGCGCGCGGCGGGATTCACGGTCTGCACGGCCTGCGCGAGCACGTGGGCGGCCGAATGGCGCAGGATGCTGAGGCCATCGGGCGAGCCGATCGTCACCGGTTCGACGGCATCCGTCGGAGTCACCGTGGTGGCGAGATCCTTGAGCTCGCCATTGACGCGCATTGCGACAACGGACCGGTCGGTGAAAAGCTCAAAGCCGTCAACCACGTGTATAACTCCTCAATATTGTGCGAACCCCTCCAACTTTAGCGGCGCACGTGGCCCGGTCCCTCCTCCCGCGGGTCAGGGCAGCCGGCGGGACAGGTGGGCGAGGGTGTCCGGGGACGCGGCCAGAACCTTGATCAGTCCAGGCCGGCTTTCGGCGGGCCCGCTTGCGGCGGGCTGGGGGTGAACGCGACCGCCACCGCCTGGAGCGTGGTGCCTGCATCGAGTACGCGGGTGAGCCTGGCTGCGATCAGCGGGCTGACGCAGCCCACCCGCCGGCCGGTCGCCGCATGCACCGAGATGCCGTTCGCACCGCAGAGCGGGCCCGGGTCCCGCTGGAGACGCACGGTCGCCCCGGGGTGCAGCAGCCCTTCCCTCGCCACGATCGTGCGGGAGTCGATGTTGCGTAGCCAGATGATCCAGATTCCCAGTCCCGCCAGGCTACGGTCGCCGAGACCGACGAGCCGGCCGGTCGTCGATTCGGTCAGCCAGAGTTCCCCGGCACGGTGCTGCAGATAGAGCGGCGGGAGGCCGCGGATGTCAGCGACGAGGAGGCGGTCGCCGTCCTGGCTGGACAGAAGGTCGCCGGCGACGGAGCTGCGGAGGGGGGCCGGCTGCTGCGGGGGCAGTGCGGGAACCCGTTGCCGCACCGGCGCGTCCGAGATCCGGCGACTGGGAGGCCTCAGGCTCACCGGAGCGTAGTTGGCCACTCGCGTCAGCCACGCCGTGACGACGAGGACGCAAACTGCGAGGAGCACAAACGGCACCAACCACTCCATGAACGATCCTCCCCGTCGAGACTGGTGCACGGCCGGCCGGAGCGGCATCCCCCGTCCGGATGACACCATCGCGCCCTGGGCCAGCGCAGCGCGCGGAAAACAACATCGTGGGATGAAAAAACCCCCGGCGGGCCGGGGGTTTATCTGTGGGCGATACTGGGATCGAACCAGTGACCTCTTCCGTGTCAGGGAAGCGCGCTACCGCTGCGCCAATCGCCCAGATCTTGAATTTTCTCCAAGTCTGGAGGTGGATACGGGATTCGAACCCGTGTACACGGCTTTGCAGGCCGTTGCCTCGCCTCTCGGCCAACCCACCACATAGGGTCCATACCAAAAAGAAACGGCCTTTCGACCGATTCAATTCGAGCGGATGACGAGATTCGAACTCGCGACCCTCACCTTGGCAAGGTGATGCGCTACCACTGCGCCACATCCGCACTGTGTCTGCGTTTCCGCTGACTTGAAAGACTCTAGCCGATTCCGGCCNCTGTGTCTGCGTTTCCGCTGACTTGAAAGACTCTAGCCGATTCCGGCCGCGCCCGCCGCACCCTCCCCGGTGATTCTGCCCGGTGAGGCAGAAAAAACAAAGGTTAACCAGGCCTTTTCCTGTTGCCGGTCGGCTTGCGAACTCGTGCCGGTCGCCCGTCGATCAGGATCGACGCGGGCGCGACCGGTGTTCCCCAGGACGTCCAGGGGCAAAGAAAAAACCCCCGGCGAGCCGGGGGTTCATCTGTGGGCGATACTGGGATCGAACCAGTGACCTCTTCCGTGTCAGGGAAGCGCGCTACCGCTGCGCCAATCGCCCAGATCTTGAATTTTCTCAAGTCTGGAGGTGGATACGGGATTCGAACCCGTGTACACGGCTTTGCAGGCCGTTGCCTCGCCTCTCGGCCAACCCACCACATAGGGTACATATCAAAAAGAACCGGACTTGCGACCGATCCAATTCGAGCGGATGACGAGATTCGAACTCGCGACCCTCACCTTGGCAAGGTGATGCGCTACCACTGCGCCACATCCGCAACTGCGCGCATTTCTGCGCGCTTGAAGAC
>NZ_SOGM01000094.1:0-26529 GCF_004403545.1 Cryobacterium sp. TmT2-59
CCCGGTCACATTCCGAACCCGGAAGCTAAGACTCTCTGCGCCGATGGTACTGCAGGGGGGACCCTGTGGGAGAGTAGGACACCGCCGGACTTAACTTGGTAACACACAGGAAAGCCACCCTTCGGGGTGGCTTTCCTGCGTTAACGCCCACCCCTGACGGCTCCGAGGGGCCCGGGCAGGACAGGGCGGCGAGGCGGCGCAGGTTCGGTGCGCCGGCGCACGGTAGAACCAGCGCCCGCGAGCACAACCTGCGCCACGACACCGCCACATCACCGACGGAAGGCCGCCCCGGGGACGGCCTTCCGTCGTTAAGGCGCGGGCGAGTGTGCCCGTTCCGGTCGAGAGTGGCCGGTAGCGCGGTCACTCTCGACCGGAACAGGCACACTCGAGGCACGTGTTAGCGGCCATGCCAAACTGCTGTGTGTGATCAACTCTTTGTAGGCCGTTTCGGCGCTGGAATCCTGCCAAGTTAGTGGCTGGTTTCCTGCCAAAAGAGCACTAAGAATCAGGCCAGCAAGGCCACGTCCCCGTGAGTGGTGTGATTTCCCGCTCTTGAGCGTTGCTTCGTCAACGTGAGGAGCCACCGTGGGATGGTCAGTGAGTACCGATCAAAGAACTCACAAAGGACACCACACGATGGCTCTAGACCAGTCTGCCCTGCTTGACCTGCTGGGAGAACTCAAACTCACCGATGTCACCGACCGAATCCGCGTCGCGACCGAAACTCTCTATCAAGAATTGATCGATGCGGAGGCGACCGCGTTCATCGGCGCCGCCCCGTTCGAACGCTCCGGCGACCGCACCACCCACCGCAACGGCACCCGGCCGCGGACGTTGACGACGACGGCCGGGGACCTCGATCTGAAGATCCCGAAGCTGCGCGCCGGCTCCTTCTTCCCGGCGCTGTCGGAGCGGCGTCGCCGGGTCGACCAGGCGTTGTTCGCGGTCGTGATGGAGGCCTACGTTCACGGTGTATCGACCCGGAAGGTCGACGATCTGGTCAAGGCGCTCGGTGCTGACACCGGGATCTCGAAGTCGGAAGTGTCCCGGATCTGCGCGGGCCTGGATGCCGAGGTCGCCCAGTTTCGCGACCGCACCCTCGCCGCGCAGGACTTCCCCTACGTGTTCCTTGACGCGACCTACTGCAAGGCCCGCGTCGGCCACCGGATCGTGTCCCAGGCCATCGTCGTCGCGGTCGGCGTCGCGGCCGACGGACGCCGTGAAGTCCTGGGTTTCGACGTTGGTGACAGCGAGAACGAGGGCTTCTGGACCAGCTTCCTGCGGTCGTTGAAGACCCGCGGCCTCGACGGGGTCAAGCTGGTCATGTCTGACGCGCACACGGGCCTGAAGAAGGCCATCGGGACCGTGTTCCAGGGCGCCGGCTGGCAACGCTGCCGGGTGCACTTCATGCGCAACGTCCTCGCCGTGGTGCCGAAGGGATCGCAGGACATGGTCGCCTCGATCATCCGCACCATCTTCGCCCAACCCGACCGCGAGCACATCGAGAAACAGTTCCGCGAGGTGACCACGATGCTGGACCGCTCGCACCCGAAGGTCGCGGCGATGCTCGTCGACGCGCAACCCGACCTCCTCGCCTTCGCCGGCTTCCCAAAGCGGCACTGGCGCCAGATCTGGTCCACGAACCCGCTCGAACGGGTGAACAAGGAGATCAAACGCCGCACCGACGTCGTCGGCGTCTTCCCCAACGCCGCGGCCCTGCTGCGCCTGGCCGGGTCGGAGTTGATCGAGCAGCACGACGAGTGGGAAGCTGGCGAAAGACGCTACTTCTCCGAGGCCTCGATGCTCGAGCTGGCCGTCATGAACAACCCCATCGAGGTCCTCGACGAGGCGGCGATCCTCCCCGAACTCGCCACCGCCTAGACTAAAACCACTGACCTGCATGGTGTTGAGAAATTCCACCACTCAGCGGGACGTGACCCGCGCGATCGCCAACTTCCTTGCGATCTCCTTGATCGGGATCTTCTCCGATCGATGCAACCGACGTATCTCTGCCCAGTTCTCCACTGTTATCACCCTCCAAGGGTCTTACGGAGGGGTCCGAATTCAAACGACGCCACGGGGTCAGTATTCACCAGTCGTTGACACGAGTGTGCCGCGAAGGCCGCCGAACGCGTCGGCGCCGCCACCGTCACCCACCTCCTCAAGGATGCGCGCGCCGCAGCGGCGACCATGGGCAGCAGGCCGGGGGAGCCGCGGGTGGTGGATGTGGATCGGGCTGCGCGTGAGGTCGTAGGGACGGTGTCGGAGCATCACGCGGTCTGGGGTCCGCACATGATCGAGGCCGAAGCCCGCCGCTGGGTCCAGAAAGAAAACAGTCGCGGCCCCGTACCAGAAGGCACGGTTGAGCTCATCACCCGGCGTGCGCTGGAGACGGACTCGATCGCGGTGACGCGCCCGCCCCGCACGGTTCTTTCGAGCCTCTGACTCGCCGGGACGGGTCGAGCATCTACGAGCACAAGGGCCGCATGCTCTTCACCTCCACCGGCCTCCTCGCCGCCGAAGACACGTTGTTGGCCGCCGGCCGCACCCGCACGATCGCCCCCATCACGGTGGCCGAGTTCGACCGCACCGCCGCCCGCCACACCGGACCGTTGGATGCCGGGCAGCGGGCCCCGGCACGTGAGTTCAGGACCTCCGGCACGCTCCTTGTCGTCGCGACCGGGCCTGCCGGTGCCGGGAAGACCACCGCTCTCGCGTTGGCCGCCCGCGCCACCGAGCAAGCTGGCGGCCGCCTGATCGGGTTGGCCCCCGTCTGCGACGGCGGCCGCCGTGTTCCGCGACGCCGTCGAGGTCCCGGCGGCCACGATCCACTCCTTCGTCCGCGCCTACGACACCCACGGGGACGCGACCCCGGACAGTCGCCACCCGGACGAGTTGAAGCTGCGGGCGGGGGACATCATCGTCGTCGACGAGGCCGGCATGGCCGGCACCCTGAACCTGGCTAAGGTCACGAGCATTGCTGAGCGTCACGGGGCGCACGTGCGCCTGATCGGTGACGACCGGCAGCTCGCCGCCGTTGAGTCCGGAGGGGCGCTGCGCCTGCTGGAACGCGAAGTCGGCTCGGTCAAGCTGGAGGAGATCCACCGGTTCACATCCCCAGCCGAAGCCGAAGCAACCCGGCAGCTCCGCGACCCTGCCACGGTGGGGGACCCATTCCGCTGGTACGTCGACAACAACCGGGTCACCGCTGGCGGCATCGACCGGATGACCGACCACGTCTTCGCCGCCTGGCAGCACGACGACGAAGCCAGCAAAAACGTCGTCATGCTCGCCCAACAGAACGTGACCGTCACCGACCTCAACACGAGGGCCCAGGCCAACCGGATGGGCGCCGGCCTCGTATCCGGGAAGAATTCCTCGCAGCTGCGCGACGGATTGGCCGCGTACCAGGGGGACAGGATCGTGACCCGCCTCAACGACGCCACCCTCCGCACCGGGCGCGGAACCGACCGGGTCAAAAACGGTGACGTCTGGATCGTGGGGAAGGTGCAAGCCGACGGGGCGTTGACCGTCACCCATGCCGGGCACGGCGGCCGCATCACCCTCCCCGCCGAGTACGTGCAGAACAACGTCGAGCTCGGCTACGCGTCGACCATTCACCGGGCCCAGGGCATGACCGCGGACACCGCGCACGTCCTCGCCGACTCTTCCACCTCCCGCGAACTCGTCTACGTCGGGCTGACCCGCGGCAAGGAAGCCAACCACCTCTACGTCGAGACCGAGGATGCCCAGCCGATGAGTGACGTCCTGGACACCATCGCCGGTCACAGCGACGGGATGCTCTCCGCCACCGAAACCATCCGCGCCGAACAAGCCCGAGTCGATGACCTGGTCACCCTCATCGATCAGTACGGCGACGTCGCCGAACGCGCCAAAACCGTCCGCTTCAATCGACTCGTGGGCCACACCCTCGACGAGACAGATGCCCGGAACCTCACCAGCTCCGAGAGCTGGGGAGCCGTCACCGCCGCCCTTACCCGCGCCGAAACCCAGGGCCTTGACCCGGCCACTTTGCTGCGGGACTCGTGGAACGAACGAGAACGCGGCACCGCCGACGACGCCGGCGCCGTCCTCTCCCACCGGATGGAGCGCCGCATCGAAACGGCACCCGTCGACCAGGCGTCGGCAGTGGGGGAGCGTCCGGCGGTGCCGGCGTGGATCGCCGACCGGCGGGTGCTCGACGCCGCAGGCACCGACCCCGCCTGGCACGATCATCTCGCCGAACGGTACGAGTACTTGGCCGTCCGCCTCGAGGAACGCGGCACGGCGATCGCCGTCGAACAGCCCGACTGGGCGCAGCAGCTCGGCGACGTCCCGGCCGAAAGCAACAGTCGTCAGGAGTGGGTGCGCCTCGCCGCTGAAGTCGATGTTTTCCGCGACCGGTACAAGGTCGACCCGTCCCAGACCGCGGCCATTCCTGTGGCCTACCGTGAACGCGGTGTTGGTGCGGAGCTCGCGGCTCGCGTGACAGAGCTGCAGGAGAAGCAGACTCAGGGCACCCCGCCGAGGACGCCTGAGGCTGGCCGTCGGAATCCGTCCACCGCGCTGGACGCGATGCGGGGAGCGAACCGGGCCACGGCCGACAAGCAGCGGGACGCGCAGCGCGCCGCGGGACTCACCGTCAAGGCCCGCCAGGCTACGCGCGGTGACCAAGCGACACAGGCAGATGACCCGCGCACCCGGGATGAGGGCCTTGAACGGTAAATCACTCAGCGGGAAAAGTTCCTATGACTGCGATGGCTGGTGAAGTTGTCATTGCGATCACGCAGTCGGAGAGATACCGTCAGGGGACCCTGGCAGAAGGAAGCCCCTAATGAAACCCAACCCCGAGTCCGACGGCGAATACACCGACACGGAACCTGAAGCCGACGCGACGACCCCAGCTGACGGGCGTGCCACAACTGACCCGGACGTTGAAGGCGAGTACACGGATAGCGACACCCCCAACGAGGCCAACCCCCAGGACACCCCGCCGCTGACCTAGCATTTGACCTGCAGTGTCGGCGAGGATTGCCGATCGTCGGGTACTCCACGCCGTCGGTACCGATCCTGCACGGCGGGACTACTTGGCCGACCGGTATGAGTACCTCACTGTGTGCCTCGAGGCACGGGGCACTGCGATCGCGGCGTAGCAGCCCGCGTGGGCGCAGCAGCTTGGTGACCTAGCGGCCGAGGGCGCCCACTGATAGCAGTGGGCATGCCTTGCGGTCGAAGTGGCCGTGTTCCGCGACCGGTACAAAGTCGACCCGGCACAAACGCCGGCCACCTCAGAGGCGTTCCAAGAGCGCGGAATTGGTGCGGAGCTGGCGGCCCGCGTAGCTGCCTCGCAGACGATGCAGGCTCAAAGGACGCTAGCGAGCGCGGCCGATGAGGGTCGGTAGAAGCCGCTCACCGTGGTTGACGCGATGCGCGCCGCGAACCGGACTACGGCCGGCCGTGTGAAGAACAGCGCGCAGCCGGCCTCACCGTGAAGGCCAGACAGGCCACCCGCGGCGACCAGGCGACAGAGCCCGACGAGCAGCGATCCCGTGACGACGGACGTGCACGGTAGGTCTCAATCTCATCGACGTACAGAGCAATCCGCGCACGAGCCATCCATTACACGAGCCCCGCCATCGAGCCGGCTCCAGTCCTGTAGTGAGCAGCGGGGGTGAGAGTAGCCTGCTTCGCAAAGTAGGGGTGCTCTCGGGGGCTTTAATGTCCTGCCCCTTGTCCATCGTGCCCCTTACCTGGAGCCGGTGGGCGAGCGTGCGGCGCGAGGGTTCGTTGGACGTCTCCACTGCAAGAATCAGAGCATGACATCCAACGTTCGCTCGATGTTGCTCGACGAGTGGAAACTCGATTTTTGCGGACGCAAGTCATGACGTCCTGGTGGGGAATCGCTCTTGGCGTGCTCGGGGGGTTGCTCGTGCTCTGGCTGGCCATTGTCCTGCTCCTCTGGATCGAGCAGCGCCGGCATCCTGGCGGCGCTTCGCTTCGTGGCCTTCTTCGCCTTGCTCCTGACGTCGCCCGGCTTCTCAAACGCCTAACTTGTGATCGATCCGTGTCGATTGGAGTTCGTATTTGGCTGGCCGTTCTCTTGGTCTACCTGCTGTCGCCCATTGACCTGATCCCTGATTTCATACCGGTTCTCGGCTACGCGGACGACGCCATCGTGGTCGCGCTCGCTCTCCGTTTCGCGACTCGCCGGGCAGGCAGTGACGCGGTCCAACGACACTGGCCCGGGACGTCCGAAGGGCTAGCTGCCGTCCTCCGCCTGGCCGGTCTAAAGTCCCTCACCTAATGCTTGTGCTTGCCCCGAATTGGAATCCAGTTGGTCAGATGGGGCAGCGCACTCGCGAGGATGGCGAACGGTAACGGCAATGGTAAAAGAGGTCCGCGGCTGTCGCAGGCACCAAGCTGGGCGTTGCATGGCCCAGTACACGTCGACTTTTACGCGAGGAGTTTGGGTTGTGTGGCCGGGGCGCCGACTCCGTCTACAAAATAACTGACGGAAGCGCCGAGGAGCTCCGAGTTCGCGAGATCGTTGCCCAATAGTGGATGAACGGCCAGGCCGAACAGCATCGCCAGCAGCGAAATCGCGGCGAGTGTAGGGTCACACTCGGCGCGAACCCGGCCGAGGGACTGCTCCGCGGCGAGATAGCGGGCGATATCGTGCGGCGGCCCCTCCAGTGGCATCTGTACCCGTTCTCCGCGGAGCGGTGCGAGGGTCGGGTCGGCGATCATCGCCTGCTCCAGCGGCAGCAGGTCCTCCTGAAGCTGGGCAAGTTTTCGAATGACTTCGAGTAGGTTTTCGAGCACTGTGCCCCGTCCGGCCAGGGAGGGTAGCGTCGCCGTTGCTGCGACGATGGGTGCGTTGCGATCCAGCACCGCGGCGTAGAAGAGTGACCGCTTGTCAGCGAAGTGCCGATAGAGGGTGCCCTCGGCGACACCCGCCGCCACCGCTATCGAGCGAGTCCGGACGTTGGCGTAGCCGACCTCTCGAACGAGGGCCGTGGTCGCGTCGATGAGGCGTTTTCGGGTGGTGTCTCCGCGGGCGTTCATAGGTCTATCCAATCGGACTATTCGGTTATCGGTCTGCGAATGAAGATCACGAGACCGATGATGAGGCCGACTGCCGCGTAGATGCAGCCGATCAGAATGGCCGCCGCAAAAGTCAGGTCATCGGTTCCACCCTGCGCCAGTGCGGTGAGAGTAGTTCCGGGCAGCCACTGGCCGGCTTCACTCGACGCGGTCTTGATGATCGTCTCGATGAGGAGAACCCACCCGATTCCCACCGAGATGGCGATCGCCGCGGAACGGCTCAGCAGGGCGAGCACGAGTCCGATGATTCCCCAGACCACGCTGGCGCTGAACGAAGTCAACCAGGCGCGTGCGATCTCGCTGGCCAGGTCATCCATCCAGAGTTCAGTGGAGATTCCCGCGGATTCCGCCGAGGGGAGCGCGGCCGCCAGGTTGACGACTACCGCCACCGTCGTTGCCAGGGCCGTCCAGATCAGCAGGGCGCCGATCTTTCCGAGCAGCAGCCTCCAGCGGTGTGGCTGGGCAGCGGCAAGCAGGCGGATCAGGCCCGTGCTGTAGTCCGAGGCGGTTGCAATGGCCCAGAACGACAGCGTGATCACTCCGAACATGCTGGCCGCCGAGGAGACTCCCGCGACAATTCCCGATGAACTCTCCAGAGTCGCCACGCTAGGGAAAGCGACTCCCGGACCTCCGCCGGGAGGTGCAGACCCGTTCGCTGCGATTGTGTAGATCACCGTGTTGATCAGCACGGCGAAGACCGCCATGAGGCCCAGCCACCCGAGCCAGATTCCCCGTCGGTTGAGACGGGTGAGTTCGCTTCGTAGCTCACGCATTGGTGGCAGCTTTCTTTCGGGCGCCCTGAGAGGCAGCTACTGGGTCGCGGGTCGGTGCCGCCGTCATCTTGAGAAACACGTCCTCGAGGGATTCGTCGATCGGGGTCAGTCGGCTGAGCGTGATGCCGGCCTCGTGTGCAGCACGATTGAGCGCCCCCGCGTCGGCGGCGGAGCCGTGCACGACGAGCGAGTCATCCTCGAGCGACCACCCCGCCGCCGCGAGAGCAACGCGCAGCCGGTCGACATCAGCGGGATGCTCCGGGGCAACCTCGATGCGCGCACCGGCCTTGTCGAGCAGCTCGCCCATCGGTCCCGAGAACATCAGCTCGCCGAAACGGATGATGACGAGATAATCGCATGCCGCCTGGATCTCGGCGAGCAGATGGGATGAGACCACCACCGTGCGCCCCTCAGCCGCCAGAGTCTTGAGCAACTGCCGAATCTCCACGATCCCAGCCGGGTCCAGGCCGTTGGTGGGCTCATCGAGGATCAGCAGGGCGGGGTCAGGCAGCAACGCCGCGGCGATGCCGAGCCGCTGCTTCATCCCGAGTGAGAAACGGCGAACGGACTCGTTTTCCCGACCCTCGAGACCCCCGATGCGAATGACCTCGGCGACCCGGGTCGCGGGCAAGCCGCGCAGACGAGCCAGCGACAGAAGATTCTTACGAGCCGAGAGCCCCGGAACGAACGACGGTGCCTCGATGAGCGCTCCGACGTCGCCCGCGTAGCGGGCCGGTTTCGTGGTCGGGTGGCCGAGCACGGTGGCCTGGCCCGACGTGGAAGGAATGAGCCCAAGCAGGATGCGGATCAAAGTCGACTTGCCGGATCCGTTGGGGCCGAGGAGGCCGACCACACCGCCCCGGGGAAGAGTCACGGTGACCCGGTCAAGTGCAGTCAGGCTGCCGAACTGGCGCAGCAGGCCGTCAGTGGTGATGGAGGCTGCGGACGCATCCGTCTCGATAAATGATGTGAGCACTCACTCACATTAGACGGCAGAATCGCCCAGGACAAGAGCGACTTCGCAGCACGGGCGTGAACATACGCAAAGACTGACCCGTGGGGGCTGCCAAACGCCGGCCGAACTCGCCCCATCCCAGTGTGAATCGTGGGAGTTCGCGCTGTCTTCGACTTTCGCCGAAGCCGTTATCAGGAGAACTCTATTCAGCACATTCTGCAATAGATGCACTTTAAAACGAACATAATAACCATTATCGGTCATATTGGGTGTTATTTAACTTGTTATATTGCCCGCGAAAACACGAGTGATCCTTGCTATTGAGTCCGTGACGCGGAAGAATTGCGGGCATGAGTATTCCCGTCCCCGCTTCCCAACCAGGTCACCGCGCGTACGCCGATTCTGTGCGGCTGGACACCGGCGGGATCGTCACTGGTCTGCGCGAGATCCTCGGCGCCCGGCTCGTCGCCTACTTGGGCCGCGTTTCGAACACGCGCTCCGTGCGTGAATGGGCGGAAGGCTCTCGTGCACCTGGTGCGGACGTCGTACAGAGACTTCGTACCTCTTATTATGTTGCCGGCATTCTGATCGAGTGTGAGAGTGCGAAGACGATCCAGGCGTGGTTCCAGGGCATGAACCCGGAGTTGGATGACCAGTCCCCAGCTGCCCTGTTGCGTGGCGGGCCACTGGACGAAATCGGCCCGAAGGTCATCTCGGCCGCTCGCTCCTTTGCCGCCCACGGATAGCCGGCAGGCTCGCCGACTTCGCGGACACTTTGTCAGACTCGGTGGGCGGCTTAGTCCGTGGGCTTCGAACTGAGATACCGGCGTAGACCGGGGATGGCGAAGTCGACTTTGCCGAACCCTACCGATTCAATGAGTCCGGCTGCCAGGAGCCGTGTCCGGTAGTTGGCGACAAGGTTTGTCTTGGCGCCCAGCCGTTGCCCGATGTCGCCGGTGACCGACGGTCCGTCGTCTTTGGCCATGGCGTGAAGGAATTCCATGTCTTTGGGTGAGGCTGTCGAGAGAGCCGCTTCGATCACGGTGCGTGCGTTGCGTCGGTGGGCGGCTTCAATGGCCCTGCTGACAGCCTCCGCGTCGAGCGCGCCCTCGTTGCTTTCGGCTTCCCGCCAGAGGAAGTAGCCGACCAGCTGGATGAGAAACGGGTATCCCCCTGTTGCTTCAGAGGCTTGCCGGACCAGGGCCGGTGAGATGTTGAACCCCGCCGTCGCGAACGTGTCGGCGAACGATGTCTCCACATCCCGGACTGCGGCCGCATGCAGGTCGATCTTGTCGGCGCGGCGAAGGAAGGTCGCCACGCCTTCGTTGAGCAGGTCCGACACCGCGGCCGGCAGGCCGGCGAAGACCAGGCCGATGGGAAGCCGGTCCTGGATCAGGTGCTGGACACTGGCGGCCAGTTGCGCCAGTTCAGCACGGTCAGCGGCGTGGATTTCGTCCACGGTGATGACCAGACCGGTACCACGGCCCTGGAGGAGCCGGAGGAGTTCTTCAGCGAGGTTCCGCCAGGCGACCTGACGTTCAGGCGGGAGCTCTGTCGTGAGGCTGAAGCCGGCGGCGGAGACCGCGGTGATCCGGCGACCCTGCGGCCCGTTGCCGAGTTCCTCGGCCAGCTGGCGCATGGATTCGCCGATCCTTCCCATAAAACCGCCGGTGGCCGTCTCGGAGATCACGGCCCATCCGCGTTCCCTGGCCATGTCGTGGGCGGCACCGAGCATGACGGTCTTGCCGATGCCACGGGCACCGGTGAAGATGGTGAGAAGTCCCGGCGCACCTGAGCCCAGTCGTAGGCCGTAGGCGAACTCGTCGAGAAGGCCTGCGCGGCCGATAATTTCCGGCGGTGTCGCGCCGGCTGATGGCCGGAATGGGTTCTCCATGGTGGACTCCTTGTGAGTGGCTGTGTATCTTGTGAGTCTTGTTGGATCTGTGAGTCTTGTGAGCCTCGGCACCACCATACCGGCCCGCATCGGCTTTCGCACCAATTACGGGCATGAGTATCCCGTTCCCGCCAGGCAACCAGGTCGCCGCGCGTATGAGGACTCTGTGCGGCTGGACACCGGCGAGATCGTCACTGGTCGTGCTCTGGCTCATCGCGCTCGGCTGGCTCATCGCGCGTGCCACGGACGTCAAGGGCGGGCTGAGCTCGGCGGTCGTCGTGCTCACCGTCCCTGGGTTCTTCGGCGACCCGGCCCGCGAGGCGATCGCGATCGCGGGACTGCTCCTCCTCCTGTGGATTCCGGCGGTGCCCCTTCCGCGGATTCTGGTGCCGGTGCTGGGCGTCGTGGCGTCGGCATCGTTGTTCGTTTACCTCGTCCATTGGCAGGTCTTCCCGCTTCTCGCGGTCGAATTCCCACTACTCGCCACCCTCGCCTCCTTCGCGGTGGGGATCCTCGCCTGGCAAGGGTATTCCGCACTGAGTGGTTGGTGGGCGGCCCATCCCGCGGCCGTGGCCCGTGAGCTACTGTCCGATGTGCTCGCGAAGACGGACGGTCGCGACCGGCGAGGCGATCGTTGACGACCGGACGGTTTGCCGCGCAGACCCCATCGCTCTGAGCCGCTGAGCGGGGTCGAGAACGAACAGCACGGGGTCGCACTCAGCGCACAGACAGGTTGCGGCGAACTTCGTTTCAATGAAGCTAGTTCGATAGGCTCCGATTTATCGATCGCCTCGATGTAGGGTTCCCCCGCTTAATCCCCGCCGAACTGGTCTTTCTGTAGTGTGCCCGGCGTGTGGATGTGCGGATCCCACCGCGCGATCTCGCTCGGTTGATCACAGTCTGCGACGGTCAAGCGCTTGTGGAGGCGGGCGAACTCGTCGAAGTGGTGGAAGTTCTCATACCAGTGCCGGTTGATGTATGCGGAGATGTGGAAGGCTGTGCAGACTCTGGTGCGGCCGAACCGGCTGATGAGATTTCGGTGATGGCGTGATGCGGCCGTAATGCCCGGGCAGGTGCGCCTGGAAATCTGGTTTCCGGGCGGCTCGACGCCGTCGCCGAGCCAGAGCGGGTGGTGTGGGCAGACGACTTTCTCGTGGTTGGTGAGCCCGGAACTCCAGCCAATCCGGCGAGTTACCGCCTCATGCGGACATCCTGCGCTCCCGCTTCCGGGTCCCACTTCAGGGCACCTTCGACGACGAAACGATGCTTGCGATAGAAGGCCTGGGCGCGGTCGTTCTGCTCGACGACCCAGAGCGACGCCGACTGGTGAAGCAGGACAGCTTCCAGCAGCCGGGCAGCCACTCCGGAGCCGTGGCAGCTGACGTCGGTGTTCAGAACGTACAACTCCGTTTCGGCAATCGGCTCGGCGTCGTGCGAAGGCCCCGCCGAGGCGAATCCGACAATAGCGCCGTCTCGTTCGGGATCAACCGCGACGATCGTGCGTCTCCCGTCGTCCGTGCACAGGATCTTCCGCCAGTCGGCGATCCAGTCGGCGGTGTCCAGGCCCGCTAGGAAATTCGGGTCCATACAGGTTTCATAGGTGGCCCGCCAGACCGCGATGTGGAGCGTCCCGAGGGCGTCCGCATCCTCGAGGACGGCCGCCCTGAGGGTGAACCGGTCCTTGCCCGTCACTGTGGAATCCTGTCAGCAGCGAGCGCACCCGGGATGACGGCCACCCTGACGTCGGGCGTGAAGGTCGCGGAGAGGTCGAAGGGCCACAGGCCGGCGGGCAGGTTTCGGAACGGAAAGGTGGAGAAGTCATTCGATGCCACACCCGGTGCGTCCACGTAGATGATGTCCCCGACCAGGGGTTCGAACGCTGCGCGAAAGTGGTTCTTGACCTTCATGACCAGCAGGTCGTAGCCGGTGACGTCCAGCCCGATGTGCCCGAACAGCTCCGGGTCGTTCGCGGTGATCGGCCGCCCGGTCACGAGGATGTCGGTCCCCTGGGCGCGCAGGTGCACGGCGCCTTCGACGTCGACCTGGAGTCCGGTGTTCATCGGACCAGTGTTGCGGAACCGCCCATCGCTGACGCGAATGATGTCTACCGCGAGGTCGAGCGGCGGACCGAATTCGGGCGATATTTTCCCGCCCAGACGGATGCCGATGGTGGCGCCCTCCCCCGCGGCCCGGCACTGCGCGACGACCTCTGCATCGCACAAGGCGCCAATCAGCGACTTCGGCACGTGCGCGTTGAGCACCTCGGCGACCAGGGCCGTCGTGTCAGCGCTGCCGCCGCTCAGCGGGTTGTCGGCGATGTCAGCCAGCACGACCGGCCGAAGACGCTCGGGCTTCACCGCCAACGCGACAGCGGCCGCCGCGCCGGGCAGCTCGGTGACGAACTCACCGCGCAGTGACCACAGCAGTGATGCAAGGCCCCGGCAGCTCTCCTCGCCCAGCGCGCGGTCGGTGGCCAGTACGACGACGCTCGCACCGGCACCTGCAATGTCTGCGTAGGGATACCCGCCGAAGACGCTCGCCGCGACGATGCCGTCCCTCTTCTCCCAGTCCTGGGCCGCGGTGACCGCCTCGTGCATCGGGCCTTCGGCCGTGCGCATGTTGACGCTCGGCAGGAGCGCGGGCAGCTTGGCGAAGCACTGGTAGTACGTGATTCCGTCCCGGACTTGGCGTATCAACGCGGTTGCGGCGCGCACGCCCTGCTCGTACGCATCAACGTGCGGGTAGGTCTGGAAACCGAAGCAGGATGTCCGCTGGTCGATGAGCCCGCGGGTTACGTTCGCGTGCAGGTCCAGCGTCACGGCAATCGGGAACGCCGGCCCCCGCTCCCGCCGGATGTGCTCGATCAGGTCGGTCTCCGGGTCCTGGTAGTCATCCACGACCATGGCTCCGTGAAGCGCCAGGAGCAGTCCGTCGAGTTCGCCGGCGCCCCCGAGGGCCGTCAGCATGTCGCCGCGAATCTGCTCATAGGCCCTAGTAGTCACCTGGCCGGCCGGAGAGGCCGCCGCCGCGACCAGCGGAACCGGTACGAATTCGGTTTCCTCGAGCGCGTCGAGGAAACCGCCGAGCTCCGTCTTCGTGCCGCGGTAGGCCTCGATCAGATCTTCGCCGCTCAGTAGGGCCTCCTGGCGGAAGGCGTCGAGGTTCGTGCGGAGCGGGCTGAACGAGTGTGATTCGTGATAGAAGAAGGCAAGACCAAGCCGGCGCGTGCTCATGCCCGGTCGCCGCTCTTTTCCCACGCGCGCTGGACGTCGTCGTGGCCTCGCTGCACGTTGGCATCGAACTGGAACTCCATGGTGCGCCGGGCGCCCATGAGCTCGAGTGCGGCCCCGGCCGCGTCGCCGCCGTGCCGGGAGGAGAGGCCCAGGTCGTCGATGATGCTCAGCGCGACCAGTGCGCCCTGTTTCTCGGCGATCTTGGCGCTCTCGATGCCGATCGAGTTGCCGGCGACGTACATTCCGTCGAGCTGGGTCCGCAGGGTGTCGCTGTGCACGGGAACAGTTCCCCCGAGGTCGGGAGAGCGGACGAAGGAACAGTCCAGCGTTGCCAGGAGTTCGTTGAGCGGGATCAGTCCGTTGGCGAGGCAGACCGCATCGACGGCGACCTTGCGTTCGCTTCCGGGAATCGGCGTCCCGTCGGCTGTGACGTTGACCAGGGCCGCGCCAGTGACTTGGTCCGTTCCCTGGATGGCGACCAGGGAGGTGCGGAGATGGAGCGGGATGCCCCACATGCGGAGCGTCCGGGGAACCAGCCGCGAAGCGAGGGCCTGGACCCAGGACCACCCGAGGAAATGTCCGCCGAGTCGCATGTACTTCGCCGGTGCGAGTTTCGCCATCGGGGCGAGACGACCGAGCGTGGCTCGGGGGGAGCTGCCCTTTACAGTCGTGGGCGGCAGGACGATGCCCACAACGTCAACGCCGGCCAGTTGCATCGCCCTAGCGATGGTGAGCGAAAGCACGTCCATGCCGACGACGAGCACGCGGTGACCCGGCTTGACCCTATGGATGTTGGTGAGCACCTGGGCCGCACCGATGGTCATCGCGCCCGGAAGCGTCCAGCCGGCGACGGGCATCGGCCGCTCGACCGCGCCCGTAGCCACGAGCACCGCACGCGTCGTGAGCTGGCTGGGGCCGCCCGTCCGGCCTGCCGGGTACGTCAATCGAACCGTCCAGCCTGGCTCGAGTCCCCAGGCAACGACATCCGTCATCATCCGAGCTCCGGCGTCAACGGCATCCTTCTCGGCCTGTTCGGCCAGTTCCCACCCCTTCCACCAGCTGGAATCCGCAGGGTCCTCATGCAGCTGGCCGCGCAGCTTTCCGCCCATGGCATGGTTCTCGTCCACGACCATGACCCGGCCCCCCGCGGCCGCGACATCCCGGGCTGCGGTGAGTCCGGCTGGTCCACCGCCGATCACGACGAGGTCGAACGCTTCCGGGGCGCTCATTCTGCTGTCCGCTCTGACGCGAAGGAGTCGCCCTCGGTCGCCGGGGTCAGGCACGCGCGCACCTGGGTGTCGTTGTTCAGCCACACGCGGCATTCGTAGCAGTGGCCGATGCCGCAGTAGATTCCCCGGGGCTCGCCGGCTACCGGCGAGACGCGGAGCTTCCGGACGCCGTTGGCGAGCAGGGTCGCCGCAACGGGCTCGCCCTCGCGGGCCGTGTACGGCTCCCCGTTGAAGGTGAAGCCGACCTCTTCTGCTGGAAGGTCAGGCAGGACAGGATGTCCGGTGATTCTCATTACTGCTCCCTGGTGATGACGAGATCCTGCAAAGACACGGGCCGAACGGGGAGGTGCACCGTCATGCTGCTGGTGCTCTGCAGCACTCCCTCGCCGGTGACCCCGACCATCGCTTCGACCGCCGGCCGGCAGACCCGCCCTTGGCAGGGGCCCATACCGGCCCGCGTGCGCATCTTCACTTCTTGGGCGTTGCAGGCGCCGGCGTCGATCGCGGCCCTCACGTCGGAGGCGGTGACGTCTTCGCACCGGCAGATCATGTGGTCATTCATGGCTGTTCCCTTGCCTTGAGTTGAATCGGTCCGGACCGAACTCCCCGACCACGGCGCTGACCGCCGCCGGCAGCGGCACCCTGTCCGAACCTGAGCGGATGAGGTCGACGGTGAGTCGACCCATGGCCGCGCACAAACCGAAACCGTGTCCGTTGTACCCGGCCGAAATCCAGAGGCGTTCCATGGAGGGCGCCGGGCCGAACAGCGGGAAGTGGTCGGCGGTCAATTCCACCGTTCCGGCGAAGGCCCGGATGATCGGTGCCCCGGCCAGGCCGGGAAAGAGCTCCGACATGTGCTTGCCCAGGAACGACATCGCCTCAGAGGAGCTCGTGACGTTGTAGCCGTCCTGTTCCCAGGGACCGCCGCCGCCAATCATGATGTTTCCGGCGTGGGTGCGGCGCGCGTAGACGCGGTTGCCCGAAACGAAGGGGAAGTTCTCCATGCCCGCGATCCGTTCGGTCACCATGATCTGTGAGCGCCGGGGCCGCACCGCAAGGTTACAGCCGGCCGATTCGCTGAATCCGGCCAGCCAGGGACCGGCGCAGAGAATGACGTGGTCTGCTTCGGTGACACCGAGCTCCGATCGGACTCCCCGGGCCTGGCCACCTAGCTCAATGACCGACTGCACGCGGCAGTGGTCGCGGATGATCGCGCCCGCCGCGCGCAGTTCGGCGATGATCGACGAGACCGCGGTGAACGGGTAACCCTGCCCATCCGTGGTGCCCATCAGCGCCCCCGCATTGTCGGGCGACACCCCAGGCAGCATGGCGACCGCCTCGTCGGGGGTTAGCATCCGGGTGGGAAGCCCGGCCAGCGCATAGTGGCGTTCGGCCATGTCCAGCAGGCCTCGCTCGTGGTCATTGAGCGCGATCATCGCGTGGCCCGGGCGGCGGAAGTGGCTGTCGAGGCCGCCGAGAGTGAGGTCCTCCCACAGGTCCATGGAGGCGCGTGCAAGGGCGACCTCGCCGATAGCGCGACCGAAGGCATAGATTCCTCCGGCGTTCCGGCCCGAGGCCGCAGCCCCCAGCGACTCGGCTTCGAAGAGCTCCACATGGGCCCCCGCACGCGTGAGGTACAGCGCCGTCATCAGGCCGATCACGCCGCCACCGACGATTACCACACGTTGCCCGGCCATGGTTCCCGCTGTGTCCGCCTGCAGGTGTGCGGTGAGGTTCGCATAGTCGGATGCCGCGAGAGTGGATTCCTCCTCGGTTGTCGTTAGCGGGTCCATGGACAGCATGGTCAGGCGATTTTCGAGTGCAACAGACATACGGTCCTCTCAGAAACTCATGTAGACGGACTTCAGTTCCGTCATGACGTCGAATGCGTGCGTCGACACTTCGCGGTGGCCGTTTCCCGACAGGCGCATTCCGCCGAAGGGCACTCCGGACTCCGCAGCTGATGTTCCGCTGTTGACGTAGACCACGCCGGAATGCAGATCGGTGGCCGCGCGGTGCGCATAGTGGAGGCTTTGCGTGTAGATCGAGGAAGACAATCCGTAGTCCGTACTGTTGTTCGCTGCGACCGCCTGCTCATAGTCGTCGACGTCGATCACGGCGACGACCGGACCGAAGACCTCGGTCCGGGCGATAGCGTCGGTTGCCCTGACACCGCCGAGAAAGGTCGGCTGGTAGAAGCTGCCATTCGGGTACTCCGCGAGCTCCGCCCTGGAACCTCCGCTGAGCACCTCGGCGCCGGCCTGGACGGCGGCCGTGACCAGCGAGGCCACCCGGTCCAACTGGGCAGGTGTGGCCAGCGGACCGAGATTCACGGCCGCATCCGTTCCATGGCCGAGCTTCAGTTGTTCGGTGCGGCGCAGGAGTTCGGCCAGCAGCGGCTCGCGCACAGACCGCTGCACGATCACGCGGCTTGCCGCGGTACAGCGCTGGCCGGACGTGGCAAAGGCTGACTGCATGATTCCGTTCGCGGCAAGGGAAAGGTCGGAGTCCTCGAGAACAATGATCGCGTTCTTGCCGCCGAGCTCCAATGAGACCGGGGTCAGGGTTCGGGCACAAGCCTCGGCGATCTCGATACCCACCGCAGTGGAGCCGGTGAATGCGACGGCGTCGACGCCGGGGTGGGTGGACAACCGGCGACCCGCGTCAATCCCGCCCCCGGAGAGGAGGTTGACGACCCCCGCGGGCGCGCCTGCCCTGACAAGCGCCTGGGTGAACAAAAGCGCACTTCCGCTGATATTCGGTGCGGGCTTCCAGACGACACAGTTACCGGAAACGAGGGCAGCGAAGATCTTGTACGCGGCAAGCGCGATCGGGAAGTTCCACGGCGTGATGCACGCGACCACGCCGACGGGTTCACGCACGGTCATGATCGTCCGGTTCGCCGATGCCGACGGGAGCACCTCACCGAGGGCACGAAGTCCCTCCCCTGCCATGAAGCGGCAGCTCGCGATCGTGGCGTCGACTTCCCCCAGCGACTCGGTGAGCACCTTGCCCATTTCCAGGGTCATGGTGCGGGCGAGTTCGTCCTTGACGGCCTCCAGCTCCTGGGCGACTCGGTGCAGCAGCCGCCCTCGGGCGGGCGCCGGCTCGCGCCGCCACGTCGGGAAAGCCAGCCGTGCGGCGTCGACGGCCGCATCGACGTCGGCGGCAGACGAGACGCCGTATCCCTCGAGCCGGTTGCCGGTTGCCGGGTCGCGGGTCTCGAATCGAGTCAGTCCGCTCGTACCCTGCCACGCGCCACCGATGAGATTTGCGCTGCTCGCTTCTTTCATGCCCTTGCCTAACTCACGTGCCGGAGAAAACCGCGGAGACGCTCGCTCCGCGGGGAGTCGAACAGCTGGTCCGGAGGCCCTTGCTCTTCGATGACGCCGTTGTGCATGAAGATCACCCGGTCGGCCACTTCACGGGCAAACTTCATCTCGTGGGTGACGACGACCATGGTCATCCCCTCGGCCGCCAGCTGTTTCATCACCTGCAGCACCTCGCCGCGCAGTTCCGGGTCAAGGGCTGAGGTGGGTTCGTCGAAAAGCATGGCGCGCGGATTCATCGCTAGCGCCCGGGCGATGGCCACGCGCTGCTGCTGACCGCCCGAGAGCTTGCGCGGGTAAACGCGAGCCTTCTCGGCCAACCCCACCTTCGCCAGCAATCCTGCGGCCAGGGTTGCGGCATCCTTCTTCGGCATCCCCAGAACCTGGATGGGCCCTTCCATGACGTTTTCGAGCACCGTCATGTGCGGGAACAGGTTGAACTGCTGGAACACCATGCCGATTTCGCGGCGGATCTCGCTGATCGCTCGTTTGGATCCGGTGAGGACCGTGCCGTCGATGAGGATGTTGCCCGAGGTGCTCTGCTCCAGGCGGTTCAGGCACCGGAGGAGGGTGCTCTTGCCCGACCCGCTTGAGCCGATGACCGCAACCACTTCACCGGACTTGACTTCCAGAGAGACCCCTCTGAGGACCTCGAGCTCATCGAATGACTTATGGAGGTCGATGACCTGGATGGCTGCTTCCGACATGTTTTCCTAACGCTCGCTCACGGACATGCGGAACTCGATCTTCCCCAGAATCCAGGACATCCCGGTGGTCATGACCAGGTAGATCACCGCGGCCACGATGTAGAACTCCATGTAGGCGTAGTTCGTGGCCGCGAACCTCTGGGAGACCATCATCAGCTCGTTTACCGTCACCAGTGATGCCAGCGATGACTCCTTGAGCATCGAGACGGCCTGGTTGCCGAGGGCTGGAATGCTCAGCCGGAAGGCCTGCGGCAGGATGATCCTGCGCATGACTTTGGCGGAGCTCATGCCCAGGGATTCCGCTGCCTCGATCTGCCCCGCGGGCACGGCCAGGATTCCGCCACGGAGAATCTCCGCGACGTACGCCCCGGTGTTCGCCCCCAGCGCCAGCACAGCCGCCAGCATGGCCCCGAGCTCGATCCCGATTTGGGGAAGCCCAAAGTACACGATGAACAGCTGAACCAGCACCGGGGTGCCTCGGATCGACCAGACGTAGAAATCCGCCACCCACTTGACGGGCTTGAACACACTCATTCTGGCAAGTGCCGCGATGAGCCCCAGCACCAGGCCGAGCGCCGTGGCCAGCACCGAAATTTCTATCGTGACCAAGGCGCCCGTCAACAGGTAAGGGAGGAACGGTGCGACGAGACTGAAATCAAGCAAGGTTGTCTCCCATTAGCGAATGTCGGTTCCGAACCATTTGGTGCTGATCTTGAGGTACGTGCCGTCGTCCTGGATCTTCGTGATCGCGGCGTTGAGCTTCTTGAGCAGGCCCGAGTTGTTCTTGTTGACCGCGATGCCCGCTGCCGCGTCGATGAGCGGGGTTCCGACGGCCTTCATGTCGTAGCCTCCGACCTGGATGGCGTTGCCGCCGACCGGGCCGTCGGTCAGGAGCCCGTCCAGGCGGCCGTTCTTGACGTCCTCGAATGCGAGCAGGTCGGACTTGTAGGTGACGACATCCGCACCGAGTGCCCGTGCCTTCTCCTCGAAGGTTGTGCCGATGGCCACGCCAATCTGCTTGCC
This sequence comes from Cryobacterium sp. TmT2-59, assembly GCF_004403545.1. NCBI lineage: Bacteria > Bacillati > Actinomycetota > Actinomycetes > Micrococcales > Microbacteriaceae > Cryobacterium > Cryobacterium sp. TmT2-59. Next base: position 20,248 of record NZ_SOGM01000094.1, read on the forward strand.
CTTGATCTGAGCGGAGTCGGTGATGGACGTGTCGGTCGGAGCAAACAGCTGAGAACCGGTGTGGTAATACGGTTCGGTGAAGTCGACCTTCGCCTTGCGCTCCTCGGTGATCGCCATGCTCGAGATGATGATGTCGTACTTCTTGGCCAGCAGTCCGCCGAGGATGCTGTCCCACGGGGTGGCGACGTACTCGACCTTGACACCCATGTCCTTGGAAAGGGCCGTGGTGATGTCAACGTCAAAACCGACCAGCTTGTTGTCTTTGTCGTAGTAGTTGAAGGGAGGGTACGCGCCCTCAATGCCGACCTTCAGGGTGTCCTGGGCCTTGTCTTCGGTGGGGGCGGCGGCGCTGCTGCACGCGGCGACGCTGCCGACCAGCACGACGGCCATGAGCGCCGCAATTGATGTGGTTCTGATGTTCACAGTGCATTCCTTTCGTTGATGATCAGACTGCTTACGTCGACGTCGACATCGGTCAACGTTTGCTCCAGGATGTCGACCATCAAATCGATGTCGACGCGCTGGATCGTCAATGGGGGTGCAATGAGGAGATGCTGGCCACGGATTCCGTCGATGCGGCCCTTGCCCGGGTAAAAGATGGCGCCGTTCTGCATGGCCATCTCGTTGAACGCTTCCGACGTGATGTGCCGCCTGCCCCGAACGTCGAGGAGATCGAAGCCAAGGAGCAGCCCCCTGCCTCGCACCGGCCCCATGCGAGGCTGGCGCGCCTGGAGCTCGTCAAGCTTCTCGCGCAGGTAGCGGCCCTGAGCCACCACGTTTTCCAGCACGCTGTTGTCTGTGTAGTAGGTCAGCGCGGCATTGCCGGCGGCCAGGCAGACGGGGTGGCCGCTGTAGGTGTAGCCGTGCCGGAACACGCCATCACTGCGCTCCCGGATGACGTCGACGATTCGGTCGTGCACGATCATGCCCGACAACGGCGCATAGCCGCCGGTCACACCCTTACCGAACGTGATGATGTCAGGGGTAACGCCAAAGTGTTCGACGGCGAAGTTCTTGCCCGTTCGGCCGAAGCCGGTCATCACCTCATCGACAATGAGCACGATGTCGTGCCTGTCACACAGCTCGCGCACCCGGCCCAGGTATTTCGGGTGAGGAACAACGGCTCCCTGCTGACTACCGACTATTGCCTCACAGATGAACGCCGAGATGTTTTCGGCCCCGACCCGGGCGATGACCTGTTCGAATTCGCCGATGTAGTCAAACTGCTCGCCGGGGCTGCCGAGGTGAGGACACACCGATTCCAGAGGCTCATTCTCCGGGGCTGAGACATGGGGGTACGGCGCCAGCATCGGACTGAAACTCGTCCGGCGCCCGACGTCCCCCCCCGCGCTCAACGCTCCCAGCGTATTGCCGTGGTAGCTCTGCCACCGGCCGACGACCAGGTGCTTGCCCGGGCGCCCACTGTCGAGGTGGAACTGGCGTGCCAGTTTCATGGCTGCCTCGTTGGCCTCTGACCCACCGGAGGCGAAGTACACCGTTTCTAGGCCATCCGGGGACAGATCGGCAATCCGGCCCGCGGTCTCGACCATGACCGGTGTCTCGAAACGCACAGTGTGAGCGAACGCGACCTGAATTGCCTGCGCTGCCATCGCGTCGACTATCTCCTGGACGCCGTGGCCGAGATTGGCGGCGACTGCGCCGGAGGAAGCATCCAGATAAGCTTTGCCGTCGCTGTCGAAGATGTAGACCCCTGCTGCTCGCACGGCCACGGGGTACTTCTTGAGCAGGTTTCGGTGGAACACATGGTCCCGGACGGGCGCCTCGGCTGGCGCTGCAACGTTGCTCACCAGCTCTGACTCCTTCGTCGAGTGTTGTACGTCAGGCGAACGCTATGTCGCCGTAGCGAACAGACTAAGGGGACAGCGCGGGCAGAGTCAATACTCATTTGGGTAACGAATTTATCTTCAGCAACTCAGGCCGATTGTGGGCCCTGGCTACGCCGTCACTGCGGGCACCAATAGCCTTGACGCCGAGAGGTGGGCACGAATATAGTTCATATGTCGCACATTCGTTCGACAAGTGAACATTATTCGCCACGTGGCGTGAACACCGGAGGTGGCATGAATCAGGCATTCATCTACGACGCCGTACGGACGCCATTCGGCAAGTCCGGCGGCGCGCTGGCCGGCCTGCGTCCGGACGACCTGGCTGCTCACGTGATCCAGGCATCCCTGTCACGCGTGCCGACGTTCGATCCCGCCCTGATCGACGAAGTCGTTCTGGGCAATGCCAATGGCGCCGGCGAAGAGAACCGGAATGTGGCTCGGATGGCGACCCTGCTCGCGGGACTCCCCACGTCGATTCCCGGCACCACCGTCAACCGTTTGTGCGGATCCAGCCTGGACGCGGCGATCATCGCTGCCCGTCAGATCGGCGTCGGGGATGCGGACGTCGTTCTGGTCGGTGGCACGGAGTCGATGAGCCGGGCCCCCTGGGTCGTACCAAGGACCTCCGAATCCGCCGACGGGGACGATCGCGACCTCGTCTCGACCGAGCTGGGCTGGCGTTTGGTCAACCCGAGAATGCCGTCCGAATGGACGGTGTCCTTGGGAGAAGCAACCGAGCAGCTCAGGGAGAGGTACGACGTTAGCCGCGAACGTCAGGATGCATTCGCCGCCCGCTCGCACCATTTGGCGGACTCGGCCTGGGCCAACGGCTTCTACGATGAGCTGGTAACGATGGTCCCCGACACGGCGCTCACCCGAGACGAGTCAATCCGGCCCGGAAGTACCGTGCAAAAGTTGGCGACGCTGTCCACGGTCTTCCGTCCTGCGGGACCGGGGCCCACGGCCGGCACGATCACGGCGGGTAACGCGTCACCGCTGACCGACGGAGCCTCCGCAGCCTTTCTGGGAAGCGAGTCGGCCGCCGACTTGCTGGGCCTGTCCCCCCTGGCACGTATCGCCGGGCGAGGAGCGGCAGCAATAGATCCGCAATTCTTCGGCTTTGCTCCCGTCGAGGCGGCAAACCGCGCTCTTGCTCAGGCCGGCGTCACGTGGTCCGACGTGGGCGCCGTCGAAATCAATGAGGCCTTTGCCGCCCAGGCCCTGGCCTGCATCGACGCGTGGGACATAGACCCGACGATCGTCAATCAGCACGGCGGGGCGCTCGCCATCGGCCACCCTCTGGGGGCCTCCGGTACGCGGCTTCTCGGCACGCTGGCGCGCAGCCTGCAGGCCAGCGGCGAACGGTGGGGCGTGGCGGCCATCTGCATCGGCGTCGGCCAGGGCCTGGCCGTTGTCCTGGAGAACGTTTCCCCCCGGCGGGCGCCGACAATGGTGGGCGCATGCTGACCATCCACGACGATGTCGATGAGGCCGTATCGGAGATCACTGACGGCGCGATTGTCCTCATCGGGGGATTCGGCAAGGCCGGTCAGCCGATTGAGCTCATCGAGGCCCTGCTTCGGCGAGGGAGCCGCAACCTGACGGTCGTCAGTAACAACGCGGGGAACGGCACGGTTGGGCTGGCGGCGCTCATCGGAGCTGGGCGGGTCGCCAAGATCATCTGCTCCTTCCCTCGCCAGTCGGATTCGGAACTGTTCGACGCCAAGTTCCGTGCCGCCGAGATTGAATTGGAGCTCGTGCCGCAGGGAAACCTGGCCGAGCGGATCCGAGCCGCGGGGTCGGGAATCGGAGGTTTTTTCACCCCGACCGGTTACGGCACGATGCTGGCCGCCGGCAAGGAGACGCGCATGATCGACGGGCGCGGCTTCGTCCTCGAGAGTCCCATCAGAGCTGACTTCGCCCTGATCAAGGCGCTCAAGGCGGATGGAGTGGGCAATCTCGTCTATCGGAAGACGGCACGAAACTTCGGCCCGATCATGGCTTCTGCTGCCGCGCACACGATCGTTCAGGTTTCTGAACTCGTGGAGACGGGCGGTCTCGACCCGGAGAACGTCGTAACACCCGGAATCTTCGTCAACAGCGTTGTCGTCGTCCCGGCCCAGATCACATCCAACGGTTCGACGGAGGTCGCACGGTGACTGAGAGATTGACCCGCAATCAGCTCGCCAGGCTCGTTGCCCAAGATATCCCATCAGGCGCCTACGTCAATCTCGGCATCGGCCAGCCAACGCTGGTGTCGGACTACCTGACGCCGAGCCAGAACGTCACGCTGCATACCGAGAACGGAATGCTGGGTATGGGACCCGCGGCGGAAGGCGATGAGCTCGATGAAGATCTGATCAACGCAGGGAAGATTCCGGTTACCGAGCTCCCTGGCGCTTCCTACTTCCACCACGCCGATTCGTTCGGGATGATGCGCGGCGGGCACCTGGATGTCTGCGTGCTGGGTGCGTTCCAGGTCTCGGTCGCCGGGGACCTGGCGAATTGGCACACGGGCGACCCGAATGACATTCCGGCCGTGGGCGGGGCGATGGACCTGGCCATCGGCGCCAAGGATGTCTTCGTCATGATGAACCTGCTCACGCGTGACGGGCGCAGCAAACTCGTGGAGGCCTGCACGTATCCGCTCACGGGCGTCGGATGCGTCACCCGCATTTTCACGGACATGGCAGTCCTTCTTGTCACCCCCGACGGAATCAGAGTGCGCGACACCTACGGCTGCACCTTCGAAGAACTTCTACGACTGGTCGATTTGCCCCTGCTCGCGCCCGAACGTGAAAGTATGCTGAAAGCATGATTGAGGGGACCATCTCCGTGGAAGAGCCAAACGCGCAGCGCACCAGCGACCAGTTTGTTCAATCCCTGGCGCGCGGACTCGCGGTTATCCGCGCTTTCGACGCTGACCACACGCACATGACGCTCACCGAGGTTGCCAAGCGCACAGATCTGACTCGGGCCACAACCCGCAGGTTCCTGATGACCCTGGAGGAGCTAGGCTACGTCCGCTCTTACGGGAAGAACTTCACGTTGACGCCGCTGGTCCTGCAACTCGGCTACGCCTATCTCTCTGGTTTGAGCCTCTCGCAGGTGGCCCAGCCGCACTTACAGGATCTTTCCACCAAGCTTTCGGAATCCACGTCGGCCGCCGTTCTGGACGGCGCGGACATCGTCTACGTTGCCCGCGTGTCGGCCCGACGCATCATGACGGTCGGCATCAATGTCGGCACGCGGTTCCCCGCGTATGCCACCTCCATGGGACGCGTGTTGCTCGCCGGTCTGTCTAGGGCCGAACTCGATGCGTACCTGAATTTCGTACCTCTTATTGCCCTCACGCCTCGGACCATTTCAACTCGCGGGGCTCTCCTCGACGAACTCCACAAGGTCAGAGCCCAGGGTTGGGCCATGGTTGATCAAGAACTCGAGGTAGGCCTCATGTCAATGGCCGCGCCCATCTACGACAGATCAGGCCGTGTTGTTGCGGCGGTCAACGTCTCTCTCCCGGCCCAAAACGGCATGAGCGGCAGAGAGTCAATCGACAAGGTTCGGGAGGCGCTGATCCATGCGTCGGAAGCGATTTCGACGGATATCACCCTCATCGGCGACGGTGCGGCGAAGGGGCCGGGCCGAATCTAGCGTGCCGCCTGTCCGGCGCTGAGGGTCCCGCGCGCGCGGCGTTCTTGAGCGCTGGATGTTCTGATCAGGAGCGATTCTCGGGTGGGCGCGTCCGGGGTCATCGAAGGTCAGGCCGTTTCAGCGGCTACGTCGACATATCCCAGATACTCGTCGGACACCCTGAACGTCGCGGGCCCGGCGTGGGGTTCGCGGTGTTCGCTGCGGTCGCGGCAGCCGGCGAGGCCGGCGCGGAGCTTGAGCGAGTCGAGGGTGGGCCAGAGGGCGCGGTGGTGCAAGTCGACGAGTGCGGAGGAGGCTTTGGCGGAGCGGGTGTCGTAAGCGGCGCGGTGCGAGACCATGAGCGCGGTGAGTTCTTCGATGGCGATGGGGTGGCGGTACCAGCAGTCCGGGAGCCGGGAGCCGGGAGCCGGGAGCCGGTAGCTGGGTTCGGCGAGGTTGGTGAGGTAGCGGCCGTCGAGCCAGGTGACGAACTGGCCGAGTTCGTCCCAGAGCTTCACGGCTTGATCGTGGTCGAGTGCCTCCCAGTAGTAGGGCCCGCCGGCGGCGCGGAGTTCGTACATGTCGAAGAGGTCGGGCAGGATCGTTTCGACGTTGACGAGGCGGGCGTCGAGTCCTTCGATACCCATCGGATCAAGATCATCCTCGTCGTTCATTTGGTGATCCCTTCGAGTCCTAGGAGCGTGGGTCAGTAACGGCAAAGTTTAAAACGCCGCCGGATTTCCCGTCCTTGGCCGTGGGGTCTGGGAAAATTGCTTATGAGCGATTCTGATGGCCTGTTCCC
>NZ_SOGM01000076.1:0-2459 GCF_004403545.1 Cryobacterium sp. TmT2-59
GGGACATCTCGAAGCTCAAGGGCCCGGCCAAATGGTCATACTTCCACTTGTATACGATTATCGACATTTACTCCCGGTACGTCGTCGGCTGGATGGTCGCGACCCGGGAGTCCGCCGAGCTGGCTGAGCGGCTCCTGCTCGACACGATCGAGAAGCAGAACATTCGCCGCGATCAGCTGACGATCCACTCCGACAATGGGTCCTCGATGGCGTCGAAACCCGTAGCGTTTCTACTCGCCGACCTGGGCGTGACCAAGTCGCACTCCCGCCCGCACACGAGTAATGACAATCCATTCAGCGAGTCGCACTTCAAAACTTTGAAGTACCGGCCCGAGTTCCCCGATCGGTTCTACAGCCTCGCCGAGGCACGCTCATTCTGCACCGAATTCTACGGCTGGTACAACGGTGAACATCGCCACTCCGGCATCGGAATGCACACCCCGTTCAACGTNGCTCGCGCCCGCGTTCTCAGGAACGCCTATACCAAGCACCCTGAACGCTTCGTTCGGAAGCTCCCGCAACCGCCAACATTCCCGACGACGACGTGGATCAACGAACCCGAAAAGGAAGGAACGAACTCAATGACCGCCTAAGGAAACTGACTCACATAGGTTGACATCTTCCGACTGCCCACCCGCTTCTTGAGGCTGCGGGAATAGGGCGTGTGTTTGCACGTACGGTGTCGATGCGCGATGAGAGGGCTCAACTGCAACCATTTTGTCTCATATCTCTAGAGATACGAGGCGTCTCGTCGCGGACACGTCCGCGGGAGGCTGGGTCGCGGAGTTCCGCTGGTCGGCGATTCTCTTAACTACGTCTCGTAAGCAATCGGCTGGGTTGGCGCGTGCCTGGTTAGTTGTGAGACACCTTTCGGTGGCCTGAATGTCGGCTTCGACTGCTTAACTGTCGACATGGACGCTGCGACATTCTCTCCTGCTGGTTACAACCCCGATTTCCTGGAGCTGCCCCTGCGGCTTCCCGCACCTGCCGAGGCCACAACCGTTCGCGACCTGTCCTACACACACTTCACCGTGTCACTGGACCCTGTCCGGCGCCTTGCCCTCGCGACTGGCGTCAACATCGACGGTAACCAGCTGGTTGACGTTGACCGAGGCGATGACTGGCACCTCGACTCGCGCATCCCCCTCGAGGAACAGACCGGGGAGGCTGTCTACGCGAAGAACGACCTCGACCGCGGACATCTCGTCCGCCGACGAGACCCGGTTTGGGGCGATGCCAAGACTGCCAGACAAGCCAATGCCGACACCTTTGCCTACACAAACGCCGCCCCGCAAGCCGGGGAATTCAACCAATCGAAAGAGCTCTGGCTCGGCCTCGAGGACCATGTCCTCACCTACGCACGGACAAACAAAAACCGGATTAGCGTCTTCACCGCGCCCGTGCTCTCAACTGATGATCCGGTGTACCGCGGCGTCGGGATCCCTCAATCCTTCTGGAAGATCGCGGCGTGGGCCACCACGATGGACGGCTCCACCCGGCTGCGCGCTGCCGGGTTCGTCCTGGACCAAAGCCCCCAGTTGACCGACATTGACCTTGACACCGCACGCGCTCAAGCTCTCGTCGCTGGCACTCCCCCGCCGCTCGGTCCGTACCGGACCTACCAGGTGCCTATCGCGGACATTGTCAGACTCACCGGACTCAACCTGGACGCTCTGGCCGAGGCGGATGTCGTGACGCCCGTGCGCGCGATCCGGGAAGACGCCGCCCTTCGAAAGCTGTGGGTTGAGCTGATTGGACTATCAGTGGTCCGCCTCTAGCCGCACTGGTGTGCAGGCGTTCTTCACTCCAATGTCTGTGCCTCTCTCTACGCTTGGAATTGCCGCACCTCGCGGCGAAACCACGGCAAGGAGCTTGAAATGCGCGTACCTCCGTACCACTCCACGAATGCAACCGATCCCGACGTGCACCACACTCACGACAACTGCCCCAGCGGACAGCAGATCCCCGCCTATAACAAGCGGCCCGGCACCAACAACTGGCCGCTATGTAAGCACTGCGCCGGCATGTGATCGAAAGGGGAGGTATCTCAAGTACCTCCCCTGAGATCCCTCAGGGATCTTGGCGCCCCAGCCGCCAGTACTTCGCCACCCACCTTTCCGCTCGCTGGCCTCGACCTCGCGCGACGCGCCAGTTAGACCTCGGGCGGCCGAGATTTCGTTTTCCCGGTCAGCTTCGCACCGTCGGGTCCCTACGTGTCAGGGTGAGTTGAGGCCAGTAGCTCAGAGCAAGTCCGCCGTTTGACGTAGGGCGAGAATCAGGAAGTCCCACCATGTCCAGCCCATCGTTGATCGCCGTGCGCGACGATAGTTCCATGATGAACAGCAGTCCCGGCCCCCGCGCGGGCGGCCCCACGCCCCGGCGGTCGTTCACGCCGAAGCAGAAACTCGACCACCTCGCCGCCTACGAGGACGCCATCTCGCGGAACGGGGGCGGCGCGT